>NZ_JAJNOS010000056.1:0-632 GCF_021044725.1 Clostridium sp. NSJ-145 | reverse complement strand
CTTTTTCTTTTGCCTTTCCCATAAACAAATTCAGTAGAATTTTCTTTTTTTATATTTTCTAATTTATCAAGTATCTTACTAGCATAATCAACAGATATTTTTTGATCAATGTTAGCAATTCTAATATCTAAATTTTCATGTATTTCTTCAAAAGTTTTTTTGATTTTTTCTTGTAGTTTAGATTCAAACTTATCAGTTGCTTTCTTCCATACAAAAGTATATTTATTGGCATTCGCTTCGATTTTAGTCCCGTCAATAAATAAATTTTCATATCTAATCTCATTCATTTCTCCAAGCTTTGCAATAAGTTGATTAAACAAATCTGATATACATCCTTGTAGGTGTTTACTCCTAAATCGTGCAATGGTATTATGATCCGGAGCCTTTTGCCCTTGCAAAAGCCAAATGAAATTTATATCTCTTTTACAAGCTTTTTCTAAATCTCTTGAAGAATATATTTTATTCATACATCCATATATTAATATTTTAAATAAGATGGCAGGGTCGATTGCTGGATTTCTACCTAATGTAGAGTATGTTTTATATAAATCTGTAAAATCTAATCCCTCCGTAACTTCAAATAGCAATCTTACTGAATCATCTTCACTTGGTATAAAAGGAACCTGTAATGC
>NZ_JAJNOS010000055.1:0-1016 GCF_021044725.1 Clostridium sp. NSJ-145 | reverse complement strand
CAAATCAAATATGATAACTATAATAGTATATTTGATGGTCGTAATAGCTTCTCTAAAACAGATAAAGACGCGACTTTCATGCATATGAAAGATGACCATATGCAAAACGGCCAATTAAAACCTGGTTATAATATTCAAATAGGGGTAGAGGGTGAATATATTGTTGGTATAGATATTTCTAGTGAAAGATCAGATCAATTAACTTTTATACCCTTCTTAGATAAACTAGAAAAAGATTTACCAAAGAAATTTGAAAATGTTATCGCTGACGCCGGCTACGAAAGTGAAGAAAATTATATGTACTTATCAAAACATAATCAAAAATCATACATAAAGCCTCAAAACTACGAGAAATCAAAAAATAAAAAGTTTAAAGTTGATATAAGTAAAAGAGAAAATATGATTTATGATGAAGAAAATGATTATTATATATGTGCATATGGCAATAAATTAGTACCTATATCAAGTAAAATAAAAACTTCTAAATCTGGCTATAAATCCAATGTTACAATTTACGAAAGTGAAAACTGTAATGAGTGTCCTTATAAAAGTAAATGTACTAAAGCAAAAGGAAATAAACGCCTACATGTATCAAAAGATTTTGTAAAAAAACGTAAAACTTCATTAGAAAATATCTCGACTGAAAAAGGAAAGTTATTAAGAATGAATAGATCTATTCAGGTCGAAGGAGCTTTTGGAGTATTAAAACAAGATTATGGTTTTAGAAGATTTTTATCAAGAGGAAAAAATAATATTAAAACTGAATTTGCACTTTTGAGCTTTGCTTATAATATTCAAAAACTCTTTAATAAGATGAGTCAAAATAGAAATGGTATATTATTGCATGAAAAGAAAATAGCGTAAAGGTATATTTTTACAGAGAATAGGAGGTTTATAACCTCCTATTTGTCGTGTCAAAAAACTTGTTCATTTAGAAATAATTTCATATAAATATATGAATAAAAAATAAAAAGACCGTCTACTGAAATGATTTTAAAAATCATTTCAGAGACAGC
>NZ_JAJNOS010000054.1:0-1045 GCF_021044725.1 Clostridium sp. NSJ-145 | reverse complement strand
GGCTTTGTTTTAATAAACTGTTGAAATTTGATTAACCTCTATAAATATGGTTATAATATATAATATAACTACTATTTAGGAGGTTTTTTATGCCAAGAGTTAATAATGTTATTCAGCAAGTTTCACAATTAAATACATATGAGCAAGAGAAGGTATTTGATTTTTTAAAGACTGTATTGATGTCAAATGGAATAACTAACTCTATAGATGAAGAAATCGCTGAAAATAGATTTAACAAGGGGAAGTGCTGTCCTTTTTGCAATCATGATAAAATATCTAAGTATGGAAAATATCATGGCAAGAATGGCGTTAAACAAAGGTATAAATGCCAAAATCCAGAGTGCAAAAAAACTTTCAATGATTTTTCTAAATCCCCAGTTTCAAGTAGTAAAAAGGGATTAGATAAATGGCTACTATATGCTCAATGTATGATAAATGGTAACACTATTAGGCAATGTGCCGAAATTGTTGAGATTAATATTGCAACAGCTTTCTTTTGGAGACATAAAATTATAGACGCTATTAGAAAATTTATTGGCTACGGCTCTCTTGAGGGTGTTATTGAACTCGATGAGACATACTTTGCCCTTAGCTATAAAGGGAATCATAGCAAAAGTTCTAATTTTACTATGCCAAGGGAATCAAGAAAGCGTGGTAAAGAAATAAATACAAGAGGTATATCAAAGGAATTTGCCTGTGTATTATGTGGTGTAGATAGATTAGGAAATATATATACTGGTTTAATATGTGATGGCAGACCTAACTATACTGATATAAATAGGGCTTTATCAGAGGTTGTTGAAGAAAATTCTATTTTATGTACTGATAAACATAGGAGTTATATCCCATTTGCGGCTCAACATAATTTTGAATTACATCAAATTAGGGGCGGGAGAAAAACTGTGGATATTTATAATATTCAAAGAGTCAATGCTTTTCATAGTAGCTTAAAAAGATGGATAAGAAAGTTTAATGGTGTTTCAACCAAGTTCCTAACAAACTACCTATTTTGGTATAAATGGACCCAATTATTTAAAACAGAAAT
>NZ_JAJNOS010000053.1:0-1052 GCF_021044725.1 Clostridium sp. NSJ-145 | reverse complement strand
TTTTTAAAGACTGTATTGATGTCAAATGGAATAACTAACTCTATAGATGAAGAAATCGCTGAAAATAGATTTAACAAGGGGAAGTGCTGTCCTTTTTGCAATCATGATAAAATATCTAAGTATGGAAAATATCATGGTAAGAACGGTGTTAAACAAAGGTATAAATGCCAAAATCAAGAGTGCAAAAAAACTTTCAATGATTTTTCTAAATCCCCAGTTTCAAGTAGTAAAAAGGGATTAGATAAATGGCTACTATATGCTCAATGTATGGTAAACGGCAACACTATTAGGCAATGTGCTGAAATCGTTGAAATTAATATTGCAACAGCTTTCTTTTGGAGGCATAAAATTATAGACGCAATTAGAAAGTTTGTTGGCTATGGTTCTCTTGGAGGTGTTATTGAACTCGATGAAACCTACTTTGCTCTTAGCTATAAGGGGAATCATAGTAAAAGTTCTAATTTTACTATGCCAAGGGAAGCAAGAAAGCGTGGCAAAGAAATAAATACAAGAGGTATATCAAAGGAATTTGCTTGTGTATTGTGTGGTGTAGATAGATTAGGAAATATCTATACTGGTTTAATATGCGATGGTAGACCTAAATATACTGATATAGATAGAGCTTTATCGGAAGTTGTTGAAGATAATTCTATATTATGTACGGATAAACATAGAAGTTATATACCTTTTGCTGCTCAACATAATTTTGAGTTACATCAAATTAGGAGCGGCAGAAAAACTGTGGACATTTATAATATTCAAAGAGTTAATGCTTTTCATAGTAGCTTAAAAAGATGGATAAGGAAGTTTAACGGTGTTTCAACCAAGTTCCTAACAAACTACCTATTTTGGTATAAATGGAGCCAATTATTTAAAACAGAAATGGAAAGAAATAAACCTAAAAAGTTCTTTATTCATGCTAATTCAACACATTCTATATCTTTAATAAAGGATTTTAAAATTAGAAGACCAATATATGTATAAAAGGTAAAATTTGTTTTGATTTTACTATTTTTAGTGTACAATTAATATAATGATTGATGAACAATTGT
>NZ_JAJNOS010000052.1:0-1222 GCF_021044725.1 Clostridium sp. NSJ-145 | reverse complement strand
TCTGTTCAATTTTCAAAGACCATATTTTGTTATCGCTTCAAGCGACTTCCTTATCTTATCACTCACTCAACTTTATGTCAACAACTTTTTTCAAAGTTTTTTTGACTTAGTTTCGTTAGCAACGAGACTTATCTTATCACTTATCAAAACAACTGTCAAACACTTTTTTATCTTGTGTTTTTGTTGTTTCGCATCAGCGACGAGATTTATCTTATCACTCTATCTAATTATAAAAAGATTATATCAGTATTATTTTTCTTAATTAATATCTTTATTCTTCTTTTTTCTTATTTTTTCTTCTATTTTAGTATATTGATACACTAGGAGTAGTGTTTCGATATTACTTAAATAGTTATCCACTTATTACACATAATCCACAGCTATAATTAATTATATAATTCTATTATCAACATAATTAACATTATCCACATAGTATATGTGGATTAATATTTAACCTAAAAATTTTAATAAACACTTTATAATTTTCTATATTTATAATTTAAAATGCTTTCTTTTTTTCTAACTTTATCGTACATAGTGTAATATTTTTTTAGATTTATATTAAAAAATTATATTTAACTCTAATATTATTATAGTCATACAAGTAAAATTTCTTTTTAAAATAGGTCACATTAATAGATATAAAATATTCAAGCTCCTTATAATTAATTATAAATTTAATATCTTAATTTAAAGATTACTTATAAGTAATCTATTCATGTTTCTTTCTAATTGGATAAGTTCTCCCCCGTGCAATATAATTCTTATACTTTATAATTAAACTTAAAAAGGTTATTTGCTAAAATATAATAACACCATTTAAATATATATCAAAATCTATTTACCAACTCCATATTAGATTTAATTATCTTATTTCATTTAACTACAACTTATGTAATTCTCGTAAATTATAATCTATGTGTATAAATATTATCCTAATTTTAACTAGTTATTATTAATTTATCCTACTGCACATAATATATTTTAAAGTTACTATATCTACAAATAATAAAATATAACTATTTTTATCTTCTTACTAAACAGCTTTACTTAAATATTATATAAAAAAAAATCCACTTACTTAAGTAAGTGGATTTCTACTAACCAGGCAACGTCCTACTCTCCCACACAGTCTCCCGTGCAGTACCATTGGCGCTGTAGAGCTTAACTTTCCTGTTCGGAATGGGAAGGAGTGTTTCCTCTACGCCATCATCACCTGATA
>NZ_JAJNOS010000051.1:0-1268 GCF_021044725.1 Clostridium sp. NSJ-145 | reverse complement strand
TGGTCTTATGTCAATATTTTGGACACAAAAAGTCAAACTTTTTTATGCTGCACTTCTAGCTAATAATTCACATTGATCTGGAGTCATGTAATTAATAGAAGAGTGTAGCCTTTTTCTGTTATACCAACCTTCAATATATTTAAAAACAGCCATATTAGCTTCTTCGAAGGTACGATATGTATTTCTGTATATTTCCTCCTTTTTTATTGATGAATGGAAGGATTCTATACAAGCATTATCATATGGACAACCTTTTTTACTAAACGATTGTATAATATTAAATTCTTTGCATAGCTTCTTTAAATCATTGCTAGTGTATTGAGATCCTAAATCGCTATGAAATATTAATTGCTTATTCTTATCTGGAGATTGGCTATAATAAGCATTTTTTAAGGCTTTAACAACTAAATCATTAGTCATTTTCTTACCGAAAGCGTAGCCAATTATTTTTTTAGAATATAAGTCTAGAACTGAAGCTAAATAGCACCAACCATCTTTTATAGTATGAATATATGTAATATCCCCTACCCATTTTTCGTTAATAGAAGTAGTAGTAAAATCTCTTTTCAAAACGTTTTCTAAACCTTCTGCTACCTTTTTACTTGAATGAGGTTTGTATTTTTTTACAGTTATTGCATAAAGGCCAAGTTCAGACATTCGTCTTTGAACTCGCTTCAATGATACATTGAAACCTTCTATACCAAGTATATAAGGAATTCTAGGAGCACCATATATGCCTTTATTCTCTTTATATATCCTTTTAATAGCTGATTTTAATTCCTCATTTTCTAGTTCTCTTGTAGATTTAGTTTTATCAAAAGATTTATAATATGTGCTTCTGGCTACGCCTAGAACGGTACACATAGTTTTAATATCATGCTTGTTTTTATTGTTATTTATAAATTCTATTACTTCATCTAATTTCTTGTTGCAAATATGGCCATAGCTTTTTTTAATATTTCATTTTCCTCTTTAATTCTTGCCATTTCTTTTTTTAAAGCTTTAACTTCCTTTAATGTCATAACTTCATTTTCATCTACTTTAATTTCTTTTACATCTTTAATCCAGCCGTTAATTGTTGATTTTGCAATGCCATATTCGCTACTTAGCTCTGCTAAGCTCATTCCTGACTTAAATAATTCTACTATCATATCCTTATATTCTTGATCATATCTTCTGCCCTTTCCCATAATGGACACATCCTTTCTTAACTAAATATTATTTTACTTAGTTCGATTTAATGTGTCCACTACTTTATACTAACACCA
>NZ_JAJNOS010000050.1:0-1274 GCF_021044725.1 Clostridium sp. NSJ-145 | reverse complement strand
CGATCTGTTAAGTTATATGAACATTGCTCTTCTCAACCTAAGGAAATACAATAGGTTTGCAAAACTAAATAATACCCCCTTAGAAAAGGAGAGAAGAACAATGAACAAGACTAATATAAAATGCCCTCGCTGTAATTATGATAAACTATATAAGTTTGGTTTGAATAAGCAGGCTAAACAAAAGTATCAATGTAAAAGGTGTAAGCGCCAATTCGCATTGGGTGACGGTGGAGGTCGCCCTAAAATGAACTATCCTAAATGTCCCAAATGTGGTAAAGGCACTTATTTACATCATTCATATAAACACTATAACCGTTATAAATGTAATAATAAAAAATGTAATCATATTATTGTTAATTATCATAATTTCAATATTGATTCAGCTTCTATCGAAGCTATTACCGGTTCCCTTTCTATGAAAGGAATGAGGTTCCCACTCCAAATTATCATTACATCATTGACTTTATATTACTTGAATAACACATCAACTAGAGCTATATCACAATTTCTTTTAAGCACTTTTAACGTAAAAGTATCTCATGTAACTATAGCTAATTGGAGTAATAAATTTGCTCCTTACTTTAAACTCAAAGCTAATAAATTTATGAAAGAGATAAATTTACAATCCGATGATTGGCATGCTGATGAAACTGTTGTTTTTATTAATGGGATAAAGCATTATCTCTGGTTAGTCATTGACTCTGAAACACGCTTTATAGTTTCTTTTCACTTAAGTAGATATAGAGATGAAAGTTCTGCATTCTCTTTAATAAATGAAGCTAGAAAGTATGGTTCACCATCAAATCTAATTACAGATAGGTGGCCAGCGTATACAGAAGCTATAGCAACTCTATTGCCATGCACAAAGCATCTACCAGTAAAGCCAATGTCTAGTGATACAAATAACAACCTTATAGAATCTTTTAATAAAACTTTTAAAGCTTGGTATAAAGCTAAGAAAGGATTTAATTCGTTTAAAAAAGCTAATAACTTAATATATTTATTTATATTTCACTATAACTTTATTAGATCCCACGGTTCACTAAACAGACATACTCCAGCTGAAGTTGCTGGCTTCGCTAGCGATAGCTTTGATAAAAACTCTTGGTTTACAGCAGTATAATTAAATTTAATACCTTTATTTAACCTGCAAAAATCAATTTATTGCAGGCTTTGTTTGCCATACAATAAAATATTCAAACTTATATAATTTTCAAAGAGCGAGGAATTCTATGAAAAATCAAGCTATTTTTTCATATCAACTTAACAGATTC
>NZ_JAJNOS010000049.1:0-1411 GCF_021044725.1 Clostridium sp. NSJ-145 | reverse complement strand
CCCATAGCATAAGCTAGTAAGACCCCTTGAAGAACACAAGGTTGATAGGTCAGAGGTGTAAGTGCGGTAACGTATTTAGCTGACTGATACTAATAGGTCGAGGGCTTGACCAATAAAAATATAAAATTCATGTGCAATTTTCAGAGAACACTCTGAATATCTAGTGATGATGGCGTAGAGGAAACACTCCTTCCCATTCCGAACAGGAAAGTTAAGCTCTACAGCGCCAATGGTACTGCACGGGAGACCGTGTGGGAGAGTAGGACGTTGCTAGGTTGTATGGGGGTATAGCTCAGTTGGGAGAGCACTTGCCTTGCACGCAAGGGGTCAAGGGTTCGACTCCCTTTACCTCCACCATAAAAAGCTATGGTATACATAGCTTTTTATTTTTCAAATAATAGACTTAAGGCCCCTTGGTCAAGCGGTCAAGACACCACCCTTTCACGGTGGTAACAGGGGTTCGATTCCCCTAGGGGTCACCATACTTAAGGTAGTAAGAAAGAAATTCTTACTACCTTTTTTGCATTTATATTAATTATGTTAATTATAAAATAAAATTATATACAATAGAAAATTAACAATATCAATAATGACATATAACAAGTAAAAATAATTAATGTTTCATATAAGAAAGTAAATAATTATATTAAAGAAGTAGCTTAAAAAAATAATAAAGAAAAATATATTATTTTGAAGATAGATTTATAGAAAGTAAAGAATAGTATGAATTTGGTGATATAAATTTAAAATTAGAGTTTTGCTAACCAAATGGGAGAAAAGATCTGTATTTAAAGTATATTAATTTGAATAAAATTATTTAAATTAATTTATAGAGTTTATATTTAGCATTATAGATAACTAGAGTAAGAAAACTGGAAACAAACAAGAATTAGTATTAATTGTTTAGATATAAAATAGAATTTTTATTAGCAAATTATCTAATTAATATTGATGATTTAATATAAAAGCGGTAGACACTCATCCAGGTGTATCAATAATTAAAAAACAAAGAAAATAATAGAAAAATAGAGAAAAATAATAATAATTTTAATAAATTAATATAAATACATTGCAAGATAATTGATATAGATGGTATTATAAATCTCGTCGCTGAGGTCAACAGCTACAAAAACTTCAAAAAAAAGTTTGAAAAAAAGTGTTGACAGTTAAGAAACAAAGTGATAAGATAAAGAAGTCGCTTGAAGCGATACATAATATGGTCTTTGAAAATTGAACAGAATATAGTTAAAATAAATCCAGCAATTCTTTTGAGAGTTTTTAAATTATTAAAGACTCAAAGTAATTTGAGCAACAGATTAAACTTTTTATTGAGAGTTTGATCCTGGCTCAGGACGAACGCTGGCGGCATGCCTAACACATGCAAGTCGAGCGAGTTGATCCCTTCGGGGTG
>NZ_JAJNOS010000048.1:0-1519 GCF_021044725.1 Clostridium sp. NSJ-145 | reverse complement strand
ACTCTCAAAAGAATTGCTGGATTTATTTTAACTATATTCTGTTCAATTTTCAAAGACCATATTTTGTTATCGCTTCAAGCGACTTCCTTATCTTATCACTCACTCAACTTTATGTCAACAACTTTTTTCAAAGTTTTTTGACTTAGTTTCGTTAGCAACGAGACTTATCTTATCACCTATCAAAACAACTGTCAAACACTTTTTTATCTTGTGTTTTTGTTGTTTCGCATCAGCGACGAGATTTATCTTATCACTATAATTCTATATAAATTAATCTATTTTTACTACTTTTGATTAATTAATCTATGTATGCTTAATATTACTCTATTTTTCTAAGTATTACTACTATTGATACACTAGGAGTAGTGGTATATTAATACAAGTATACTTATCCACTTACTTAACATAATCCACAATATTTACATATACTATTTATGAATTTACTAACATAATTAACATTATCAACATAGTATTTAAAATGAAAAATAACCTTCTAAAATTATCATTTTAAAATTTAATCTGTTCTCTTTCTAAGTAAATTTTTATTTGCTTCTGTATTTTTTTAATTTTGCTCAAATGAAATTCCTTCATCTATATTTGAAATATATCATATTCCTAAAGATAGACTATTATCTAATACTATTATTATTTGTAACATTAGTAATTTATTTAAATATTCATTGCCTATAATTTTCATAGAATTATTTTATTTTTCTTTAAGATACAGTATATCCCTCATATCTTCTTACTAATCATAAGACTTAATACATGTTAATTTATATCATATATTTCATATTAGTATTATTTAAATATTTCCCATTGTAGATAGAATATTTACATTGTCTAATAAGCAACTATATATTCTCAATGATTTCATTTCTTAATATTTTTTATTAATTACATATATTCTATTAATTGCATATATTCTATTACTATATGAGCTTATTCTGTTAATAATAAAATACTTATTAGACAAAATTCAATATAAATGAATTTGAATTATTATCATTTACCAATCTATCTATAATATTATTATCTATTTTACTCGCCATTTATATAACTTGCTACTCTTCTTGTATATGATTTCTTATATAATATTCAATTACATTTTTATTTCTTCATTTGTATATCTACATAATAACCCTTGCCTTTTATACTTTTGTACGAAACCAATTTGATATTCATAATTCCATTTATTATATAACAAACTATTGTTATTCATTAAAATATCTCTCCTTTGATAATTTAAATTCATTGTAAAAACTCAATATATTTTTACCAAAGTACGCTTTTTATCTCATACAAAGCTATAAAATAAAATTTTTAAATATCCCTATCTAAGTTGTCATATTCTTTATACGACAAAAAAACACTTAAGATAAACTTAAGTGTTTTTACTAACCAGGCAACGTCCTACTCTCCCACACAGTCTCCCGTGCAGTACCATTGGCGCTGTAGAGCTTAACTTTCCTGTTCGGAATGGGAAGGAGTGTTTCCTCTACGCCATCATCACCTGATA
>NZ_JAJNOS010000047.1:0-1680 GCF_021044725.1 Clostridium sp. NSJ-145 | reverse complement strand
AGGCTCTGTTAGATTAAATTGTTGATATTGTACTCAAAATAGGGTTGTACAAATTACAACCCTATCTAACTATAAACTCTGTTTAGATTCCCTAACAATATTTCTATTGCAAAGGTCTATCTTCAATTTATTCATCAATTCTTTAGTATTATTACTAAACACTAATTCTGTTATTATAGCATCTTCGTCTCTTAATCCAAATTGCTCTCTTCTAACTAAATACAAATAACTTATGTTAGTATGATATATATTTATAACATTGGTTATTGGTCCATTCGCAAACATTTCAGTTTCAGTTGGGTCTACACTGTCATGAATTTCAAGTAATGATGTTAATATGTTATAATTAGGAATATAAAAACCCAAAGAAATAATTATATCTTTCATGTCGTTATTATAAAATTCTAATTCTTTATCTAATAAAAAATCCTTTATAATATCATCATTATCATAATCTCTTAGAATTTTTATAAGTTCATTCATAATCCCCCACCTCGTAATCTTTCAGTATAATTTTTACATATAATACTAACAAACATACACTTATCAAGCAATACCTAAAAGAAATTATATTTTCTTTCCTTGTATCCTTCTATCTTAGTGTCAACAAATGGAATTACACTATGGATAAGCATATTCTTTGTTTTTATAACTTCTTTATCAGTGCTAAAACTTTGTAGCCACTTATACCAACTCATATAATTAGATAGAAATTTAGTAGACACTCCTTTAAATCTATACATCCAAATTTTCAGGTTACTATGCAACGAATTAACATGATTTATATGGTATATATCATTTTTATAATGACCTCTTGCTATTTTTTTATGGTCTAATTCAAGGTCTTTGGCAAATTGTATATACGATTTATGGCTATCTGTACAGATTATTGAGTTAGAGTCTATCCTTCCTTCATAAAGCCTTTCAAGAGCATTGTAAGTAACCCTTCCTTTACATAAGGGTTCTAATATTATATTTCCATTTCTATCAATTGCTGTTGCTATACAAACCTGTTCATTACTTATACCACGTTTCTTAACTTGTTTGCCTCTTTTTCGAGCAGGTCTCGGCATTTTAAAACCACTCTTTTTATGATTCCCCTTGAAAGACTCGGCAACAAATGTTTCGTCCATTTCTACTATACCGTCTACATCACCAACACCCATAAATGCTCTTATACAATCAAGAATTTTATGTCTCATATAAAATGATGTTTTAACACCTACACCTACATTTTCAGCGTTCTTTCTTATAGAAAGTCCTATAACCATTCCTTTAACATATTCAATCCACGTTTGTAGAGGTAACTTAGTACAGGATAACGCAGATTTAGTTAAATCATTAAAGGATTTACTACAAGAACGACATACATAACGTTGCTTACCATTCAATTTACCATTCTTTACTACAGAAGTAGATTCGCAATGGGGGCAACATTGCCCCTTGCTAAATCTTGATTCTCTAAACTCTTTATTAAGACTTACATTAGATGAGCCAAGAGTAAGCATCTCACCTATATAGTTAAATAATTCTCTTAACTGGTATTCACTAAGTGATGTTATATCTGACTTTATATTTGAAAGAGTTGCCATAAATCTTACCTCCGATAGTGTTATTATCTATATTATAACACTATTTAAGACTTATATGCACATATCAACATTATTGTCTAACAGAGCC
>NZ_JAJNOS010000046.1:0-1910 GCF_021044725.1 Clostridium sp. NSJ-145 | reverse complement strand
TAAACATAAAATTATTTTAAACATCATAAAATGGTGATGGGTTAAGTAAATGATTAGGACATAATAACATTCATAATAGATAAAAAATAAAAAGAATCTGTTAAGCTGATATGAAAAAATAGCTTGATTTTTCATAGAATTGCTCGCTCTTTGAAAATTATATAAGTTTAAAAGTTTTATTGCATGGCTAATAAGCCTGCAATAAAATTGATTTTTTGCAGGTTAAATAAAGGTATTAAATTTAATTAAGCTGCTGAAAACCAAGAGTTTTTAGCTAAGCTATCGCTAGCGAAGCCAGCAACTTCTGCTGGAGTACAGTTATTTAATGAGCCATGTGGTCTAATAAAATTATAGTGAAAGATAAATAAATATATTAAGTTATTCGCCTTTTCAAAAGAGTTAAAACCCTTTTTAGCTTTATACCAAGCTTTAAAAGTCTTATTGAATGACTCAATTAAGTTGTTATTTATATCACTAGACATAGGTGCTACAGGAACGTGTTTGGTATTAGGTAATACCGTAGCGGAAGCTTCGTTATACGAAGGTAGTCTATCGGTTATGAAGTAAGTTGGTTCACCATAATTTTTAGCTTCATTTATTAAGGTATAAGCAGAATCAGAACTTCTAGACTTAGTTAGATGAAATGCTAGAATAAATCTAGTTTCAGAATCAATAGCTAACCATAGATAGTATCTTTCACCATTGATAAATACTACTGTTTCATCAGCGTGCCAATCGTCAGATTGTAAGTTTAAACTAGCTTTGAATTTATTAGCTTTCTGTTTAAAGAAAGGTGCAAATTTATTAGTCCAACTTGCTATAGTAACATGGGATACCTTAATACCAGAGTTAATCATCAAGAATTGAGAAATAGCTCTTGTTGATGAATTATTTAAAAAGTATAGTGTTAATGCAGTTAGTATTACATGTAGCGGAAAACGCATTCCTTTCATTGAAAGGGAACCACTAACTAATTCACTAGAAGCTATATCAATATTGGTGGTGTGATGTTTTACTATTATGTGATTACACTTCTTGTTATTGCACTTATAGCGATTGTAATGTTTATATGCATGATGTAAGTAAGTTCCCTTACCGCATCTAGGACATTTAGGATTATTAAGTTTAGGACGTCCGTCACCGTCGCCTATGGCGAATTGGCGTTTACACTGCTTACATTGATACTTTTGTTTAGCCTGCTTATTCATACCAAACTTATATAGTTTATCAGAATTACAGCGTGGGCATTTTATATTAGTTTTGCTCATTGTTCTTCTCTCCTTTTCAAAGGGGGTATTATTTAGTCTCGCAAACTTATTGTATTTCCTTAGGTTGAGAAGAGCAATGTTCATATAACTTAACAGATCGAATAAAAAAAATGAGTTAAAGAAAAATGAAAAAGAAATTATTTTAAATGTATATAATATATACTATAAAGGGGTATATTTTGGATTATTACCAAGAGACTTTCCTACATTCACTGAATTTAAATGTAAATATATGTAATGATTTAAATAAGAGTATATATAGATAAGGTGAATAAAATTGTTTAGCTAGGATTTGTAAATATTAATATGAAAGTATATAAAAGTTATAACTGGGAGAATAGAAGTTTATACACTTTTTATGTTGACTTTTTTAAATAAATAATTACTAAATATATAATGAAAAATATAGGAGATAATATATGCTATAAATGTAACTTTTATTGTCAAGTATAAAGCTATTTAATTTGAAATTTTTTTTCTATTATAATTAAAATTATATATAAAAATTGCAACAATTTTGCAACAAAATTCTAAAGTAAATAGATACAATAAAAATATAAAAAGAGATAAAGATCCTTGGTAATCCAAGGATCTTAGTTTGAAAAGATATGAAAAATATACGTAAAATATTTTACAGAACTC
>NZ_JAJNOS010000045.1:0-2165 GCF_021044725.1 Clostridium sp. NSJ-145 | reverse complement strand
CACCCCGAAGGGATCAACTCGCTCGACTTGCATGTGTTAGGCATGCCGCCAGCGTTCGTCCTGAGCCAGGATCAAACTCTCAATAAAAAGTTTAATCTGTTGCTCAAATTACTTTGAGTCTTTAATAATTTAAAAACTCTCAAAAGAATTGCTGGTTCTTAATTTATATTCTGTTCAATTTTCAAAGATCATTGTTTATCGCTTCAAGCGACTTTTTTATCTTACCATCCTTAATTTTCTTTGTCAACAGTTTTTTTCAAAACTTTCAAACAACATTTTGTTTTCTTGTTCAACATTTTGTTGTTTTGTTGCTTTCCCTCAAGGACATGACTTATTGTACCACAGACTTTATCATAGTCAGCTAATATTCTCCAATATATTTAAAATTATTTTTATTTTTCTATATTTTTCGCTTTTTTTCTTTAAAATACACATATTGATACACGTGGTAAAGAGTACGGAAATTTAGTTAAGAATTAAAAGTTTTTAATTAAAAGTTTATAAAAAAAGTTAGCCAAAGTTGATTTAAAAACATTATAAATCAATCAACTTGCTAACTATTAACTATCTAAGTATTGCATTAGATAATGATGGTTTAGTTTTGCATCCTACAATAAGTTTCTCTCCATCTGAATATCCTTCTTCTGATTCCTTTAATTCTTTTATCAATATATTTTTTAACTCTTCTATTCTATCTTTATATTCCAAATCATTTATCGCATTATGAGCTTCGTCTTTATCTTTTATTAAATTAAAGTATTGTTCTTCTCCTGTTTGAGAGAACCAAACATATTTATCTGTTTTAGTTACAATAAATTGATGTGATTTCTGCCCAAAATCATATAAATGCTCTCCATGTATATACTTTCTATCTATCTCTTTTAACATACTTTCTCCATCTAATACTTCTGGAACTTTCCCACCTGCTATGTCTATAAAAGTAGGCATAACATCTCTTAATTCTACAAGACTTTCATCAATGCAGTGTTTTCTTCCTAATAATTCTTCAGGTCCTGATATAAACATAGGTATATGGATGCTTCCTTGGTAAGGCCTTGCTTTTTGAATATAATTATGATCACCCAACATTTCACCATGATCAGATGTAAATATTATTATAGTATTATCCATTACCCTTTGTTCTACTAATGCTTGAATTAATCTTCCTATCTGATGATCTATATGAGTGATACATGCATAATATCCTATTTGCATTTCTCTAACTAACTCTGGATCTAATGGTCCAGTAGTTGCATTATAACGATATCCTATCTGCTTTATTAATTCTTTATCATTCCACTCACCTTTAATAGGTTCTCTTAAACTCCTATTTTTATATAAATCAAAATAATATTGTGGGGCATCAAAAGGTGCATGTGGTCTAACGAAACTTGTCATCAAAAAAAATGGCTTTCTTGGATCTCTTCTTCTTAAAAAATCAATACTTTCTGTTACTACCCAATTTGTAGGATGACTCATTTCATCATAAATCCAAGGTCTAGAAACCCATCCATTGCAATCTAAACCCGTATTAACAACATCAGCACTAATTCCTTTTTGATCCTTTAACCAATAAAAATAATCATCAGCAATAAGTTGATTCTCCCCATATGATACATTTGGATATCTATATTCGTGTAAATATCCATCATGAAGTCTTACATTATTAAAACCTAAGTAATTACGCAATGGGTGTACATGCATTTTTCCAACACATTGTGTATAATATCCACTTTTGGTTAATTCACCAGCCATTGTTATTTCATAATTCCAATCTACTCTATCTTCATAACCTACTCTACCTGTATTCCTTTGTGATAATCCTGTATGTAATATTGCACGAGCCGGCACACAAGTTGGACACGAAGAATATGCGTTAGGAAAATATATTCCTTTTGAAGCCAAACTATCTAAATAAGGAGTCTTAACATCAGGATGTCCAGCATATCCTAAACAATCTCCACGCATCTCATCTGTCATTATCAAAATAATATTGGGCCTTTTATCCATATTATAACAACCTTCCCTATAAATAATGATAAAGGGGCTGTCTCTGAAATGATTTTTAAAATCATTTCAGTAGACGGTCTTTTTATTTTTTATTCATATATTTATATGAAATTATTTCTAAATGAACAAGTTTTTTGACACGACAAATAGGAGGT
>NZ_JAJNOS010000044.1:0-2212 GCF_021044725.1 Clostridium sp. NSJ-145 | reverse complement strand
GGATTTCTACCTAATGTAGAGTATGTTTTATATAAATCTGTAAAATCTAATCCCTCCGTAACTTCAAATAGCAATCTTACTGAATCATCTTCACTTGGTATAAAAGGAACCTGTAATGCGAATCCTATTTGTTGCATAGGAATCACATTTTTTGTGAAGTTTTTCATATTATTACTATGCTCAAAAAAGGAAGTTCAAATTCGAACTTCCTTTTCTTTATCGGCAAATATCAAATTTTTTTGATACAGCCCCTTAATTTCTGCAACTATTATCATAAATGTTTCAGAAACTATAGCTTTAATTTTTACTATTGTCCTTCACATATCTTCTTATAATTTTCTCCCCATTCTACCATAGAATCTAGAATCGGCTTCAAACTATAACCTGTTTCTGTTAAAGTATATTCTACCCTTGGAGGAACTTCAGCATAAACCTTTCTCGTAAGTAGTCCACTGTTTTCCATAGCTCTCAAATTTGAAGTAAGAACTTTTTGAGTTATAGTTCCAAGAGACTTTTTTAATTCCCCAAATCTCTTAGTTCCTGCTAATAAATCGCGAATTATTAATACCTTCCAACGGTCACCAATAAGGCTTAAAGTTACTTCAACTGGACATGGAGGTAAATTTTTATTCATGCTAAAACCCCATCCTTTCACATTAGTATCATAAAGGATACTATAGCACTTTAAAGTGCTTACTATACAATTGATATCATTAGAACTATTATAATCTTGTCAAAAAAAATTTTCAATAAATCAAAAATAAGGGGGCATTCACAATGAATGAAGTAATAAAATTTTTAAATGATAATCCAGTTCAATATTTTTCAACAGTAGGTTTAGATGGCAGACCTAAGGTTCGTCCATTCCAATTCATGCTTGAAAAAGAAGGTAAATTATATTTCTGCACAAATAATGAAAAAGACGTTTATTCTCAAATTCAAAATAATCCTTATGTAGAAATATGTACATCTACTCCAAATTTTGCTTGGATTAGATTAAGTGGTAAGGCTAAATTTACTAAGGATTTAGATATAAAAAAATCTATAATAGAGCATAATCCACTTGTTAAGTCTCTATATCAAAATTCTGAAAATCCAATTTTTGAAGCATTCTACCTTGAAGATGCCAAAGCAACCATTGCAGATTTTAGTGGAAATCCACCTGTAACATATATTCTTTAATATATCTCAATTATTAAGTTAATATTGATATCTACATTGTATACAAATTATAGCTAGGAGAATTAAAATGAGAAAAGAAGAAATACAAAAAGAAATTCTATTCAAAATTTCACAATATGCAAAATCTGTAGATGAAACTGACTTAAATTTAGCATCAAAGGTATGGATGGATTCTGATGAATCTACTTTTATTCATCCTAGAGACCATGAACATGGTTTTGAACAAATAAAAGAAAATTTTTATATTAAAACAATGAGGAATAATTTTTCTAAGAGAAACCTTAATATTTTCGATGTAAATATGCAAATTTTTAAAGACACTGTTATAGCAGAATTTTATTGGCATTTTGTTGCCCAATTTAAAAACACTAAAGAATCTCATGAAACTAAAGGTAGAGAAACACAAGTTTATATCAAAACGGAAGATAATAAATGGAGATTATTTCATGTTCATTATTCAAATATGCCAGTAACAGGAGAAAAAGAGGGATTTTAAAATATCTAGTTTAACATATTAATAATTAATAACTTATATTTTAATTATTTCACTTGTGTTATCATAAAGGTATATAGTTTTTTAAAGGAGTTGTTATTATGATTAAGCACATAATTTTATGGAATTTAAAAGAAGAACATGATAATCTTGAAACTAAACTAAAAATAAAAACTGGATTAGAAGCTTTAATTTCAAAGATTCCTGGAATAGTGGAAATAAAAGTAAACATTGAACCTATCGCAGGCAGTAATGCATCTTTAATGTTAGATAGTACCTTTGAAAATTTAGAAGCTCTTGAGGTATATCAAAAGCACGAAGAACATATTAAAGTTGCTACTTTTGTAAGAAGTGTTGTATCAAATAGAGTATGTATGGACTATGAAATTAAATAAAAAGGGGCTGTATCAAAAAAAATTTGATATTTGCCGATAAAGAAAAGGAAGTTCGAATTTGAACTTCCTTTTTTGCGCATAGTAATAATATGAAAAACTTCACAAAAAATGTGATTCCTATGCAACAAATAGGATTTGCATT
>NZ_JAJNOS010000043.1:0-2779 GCF_021044725.1 Clostridium sp. NSJ-145 | reverse complement strand
TTGCTGAATAACATTATTAACTCTTGGCATAAAAAACCTCCTAAATAGTAGTTATATTATATATTATAACCATATTTATAGAGGTTAATCAAATTTCAACAGTTTATTAAAACAAAGCCAATTTAAATTTATTAACGTATAAGGATATATGTCCTGGAGTATGTCCTGGTGTATGAATTACAGTAATTCCTCCACAATAGGGAAGAACTTGCCCATCAGATAATGTTTCATTTATATTTACTTTAAATTTTTCAAAGCAAATTTTTAATTTATCATAAAACATATTCATCTTTTCAGGTAAATAATCTAAAGATTGTTCTAGCATAGAAAGCTTTACTGGCTTTTTGGTTCCTTCTATATAGGGTTTCTCCTCTTGAAAAGATATCATCTTAATATTATTATCTCTTTCTTTTAGAATCTCACTTGCACTTCCTATATGGTCAATATCTTGATGAGTAAAAATTATTTTCCTTAACTTATAAAATTCTAACCCCTCTTCCTCAATAGCTTCTCGTATTTGATGAAATTGATGTGGCAAACCTGCATCAACTAAAATTAATTCATCATTATCATAAATTACTGTTGGATTGATAATAGACTCCTGCCCCATTGCTTTTGAGCTTAATTTAAAGCTATATATTCCTTCTTTAATTCTCATAATAAACCTCCTATACCTATTGATTTTTTTATTACCAAATGAATGGTATTAGTCTGTATTTTACTTCATGACTATATTCTTCATATCCATTAAGCTTTTCTTTAAGCATTTTATCCTCTAAATATGTTCTTATTACAATTAAACCAGCAATTATTATGGAAATAATCAACACCAACTTTGTCTCAAATATCATGGATATTGAAATACACCAAATTAAGATAGCTAAATATGTTGGATGTCGTATTATCTTATATGGCCCTTCCTTACACACTATCTGACTTCTATCAAATTGTACTCGTGATGTAGACTCCAGAAAAGTATTTACCATCATTGCTTTTAAAGATATTATTGTTACTGGTATCTGCAAAATAATACCTATAACAAAGATAATTCCTGGTTTGTCTGCCTTGTTCATTTCCAATCCTGCTACTAGATATATAATAAAGAAAGTTAATAGCCAGTATATTGTCAATATAATCTTATCCCATTTAGGTGAATCAGTATTAATCTTTCCCCTCTCTGCCAATGTTTCTTTATTTACATTATGCATAATATAACAGGAAATAATGGTAACAAGAAAGTAACCAATAAAATATACCCCTGCCCGCAAATTCATTGTCCACCATGAGCCTAGAAGAAACATTAAAATTCCTAATACTCTCTGAATAAATACCCTCACTATATAATTCATTTCCTTTTTGTCAATATCCTATCACCTCTTATAATTACTTTCTAATATTATTCTTATGCTTTCTATAGATAAAAATAGCCTTCTATGCATTATATAATTATCTATAATTTTCTGATTTAAAAATAAATCTTTTGGTAATACTATTTATTATTAAGTGTAAAAGGAGAATGATGTCATGGAAAAATTAAGTTTTGTAGTTGAAAACCAACTTGGTGTTGCTAAGGATAATGAAGAATTAAAAAACAGCCTTAATGGTCAATTTAATGGAGAAACTGCTGAAGTTGGACTTTATTTAGCAATGGCTAGAGTAGCTCAACGTTCAGGTTATCCTGAAATTGCAGAAGTACTTAAAGTTATTGCTTGGGAAGAAGCTGAACATGCAGCTCAATATGCTGAACTTACTGGTAAAATATCTGACTGTACTAAAACTAATCTTACAAATATGATGAATGGTGAAATTGGATCTAACAAATTTAAAGCTGAACTAGCTCAAAAAGCAAAAGATGCTGGCCTTGAAGAACTTTATACATTTATTGATCATGCTGCAAGAGATGAAGCAAGACATGCAAGTATGCTTCATGGAATGCTTAACCGCTTATAATTATAAACATTAATGATAAAATAGCCTTAGCTATAACATCCTATGCTAGGCTATTTTTATTATTCTTATGAAAAAAGAGATATAAAAACTTTATATCTCTTTTCCTCTTAAATCTCCAAAATATATTATTTCATTATTTGATTGGCTTTGTTTTAAAATAGTGTTGAAATTAGCATAACATAATAGGATGTCCATTTGGACATCCTATTTGAACCGCAATATATTAAGATTGTTAAGAAAATAATTTTTAAATTCAATTTTACATTTTTACCTAATTTAATGTTTTACAGAATTTATTATTTATTTTTACCACCATTAGTATCAGTTCCAAGTGAAATAAATCCCGCACTAATAGCAATAGCAAGCATAATGTCATGCTGTCCTAACGGATTTGATATAATAGAATATACTAAATATATTGTACAAATTAATAATATACCAAGTATGATACCACGCAAAATTTTACTATTTTTAAACACCTAAATTACCTCCTATAAAAATCATATCCTAATAGATTAAAACAAACTAACTCGTCTTATAATACAATTGTTCATCAATCATTATATTTATTGTACACTAAAAACAGTAAAATAAAAACAAATTTTACCTTTTATACATATATTGGTCTTCTTATCTTAAAGTCCTTTATTAAAGATATAGAATGTGTTGAGTTAGCATGAATAAAGAATTTCTTAGGCTTATTTCTTTCAATTTCTGTTTTAAATAATTGGGTCCATTTATACCAAAATAGGTAGTTTGTTAGGAACTTGGTTGAAACACCATTAAACTTTCTTATCCATCTTTTTAAGCTACTATGAAAAGCATTGAC
>NZ_JAJNOS010000042.1:0-3169 GCF_021044725.1 Clostridium sp. NSJ-145 | reverse complement strand
ACTCTCAAAAGAATTGCTGGATTTATTTTAACTATATTCTGTTCAATTTTCAAAGACCATATTTTGTTATCGCTTCAAGCGACTTCCTTATCTTATCACTCACTCAACTTTATGTCAACAACTTTTTTCAAAGTTTTTTTGACTTAGTTTCGTTAGCAACGAGACTTATCTTATCACTTACTGAAACAACTGTCAAACACTTTTCTATCTTGTGTTTTTATCGTTTCGCATCAGCGACGAGATTTATCTTAACACTTTATCGGCTTATATGTCAACAGTTTTTCTAAAAAAAATTGCAAATAAAAAAGCAGTATCTCTATTATCGAATAATACTGCTAAATATGTTATCAACAATCGTTTTATTGCCTTTTTCTATTATTTCTACAGGACTTCCTTTTAATAAAAACACCCTGTCTGTTAATGATTTTATCTCATCTTTATCATGACTTACTAAAATAATAGTTATTTTTTTCTCTTTGTTTATTGTTCGTATTAAATCTATTACCTTATTTTTTATTTTCATATCTAAAGATCTAAAAGGTTCATCTAATAACAAAACATCAAAATCATATATTAACGCTCTTGCAATATTAACTTTTTGTTTCATTCCTCCACTTAACTCATTAGGATATAAAAATTTTGTTTCACTTATCTCTAAAACATTTAAAATATCTTCTATTCTATTATTTACTTCTTCTTTTCCACACTTACTTTTTATAACTAGCTTTAAATTGTCAAATATATTTTTCCAAGGTAGTAACCTATCTTCTTGGAATACATATGCAACCTTAATATTTTTTTTAATCAACTTCTCACAAATACAATTTAATAATGTTGTCTTGCCACATCCTGAAGCCCCTACTATACAATTAATTTTTTCATCTTCAAACTCTATTGTGAAATTATTATATATAACTTTATTATCATATTTGACATTTACATCTTTAATAAACATCTTATCTCCCTTTATGTATATATCTTTTATCTATAACCTTAAAAAGCAAATCAAATACATAAGATATTATTGTTATTATTATTATCCAAGAAATTATATGAGCTGTATTCAACTGCATCTTTTCTAATTGAATTATTGCCCCTATTCCATATTTAGGTTGAGAATAGACTTCACCTGATATTACTACTTTAAATATTAAAGAAAAAGTTGAACTTAATACTTTAGCAAGTTCAATAATAACTATTGGCATAATAATATCTTTCATTTTATCTCTAGTAGGTATATCGTAAACATCACACATCTGTAATAAATTTTTATCTAGATTCATTATTGTATTTAATATAACATCATAAAATATTGGTAGTGAAATCATTATCCCTATAATAATAGGTGCATAATCTTTTGATGTCCATATTAATAATAAAACTATAAAGGCCATTGTTGGAACGGCCTTTATAATTGATAAAATAGGTAATATACAATTATATACTATTTTATTAAAATAACTTAATATAGCTAATATCAATCCTACACTAAGTGATATAAAAAAACTCTTTATTCCTCTAATTATACTATAGAAGATTATAGTTATAAAATTATATTGAGTTACTATTTCTATCATACTCTTTATTACATCCGTTACAGATGGAAACAGTAATCTATTGCCTATATATATTGATGTAACCTGCCATATTAAAAGTATTATTACAATTGAAAATATAATATACTTATTGTTTTTCAACGAATAATGGCTTGTACTCATTATTTTCTCCTTTGCTTTCTGTATCTATTGTACTAAAGTATACATTATATTCTTCCATACAATTGCTTATATCAGTAAATCTTAAATTACTATTCTTCATAGATTCATTTATAACATCTTTATTAACAGTTATCCCCAAATCTTCACATATAGTTGCTGTTTCTTGTGGATTATTAACTACAAACTCTTCTGACTCTTTAAAACTATTGATTAATTCTTCATATACTCCACTATCTTTAATTTCATTAAAGAATTCTTCTTTTATCACTAAAGTTGATTGTGGATATCCTTCTTTGACATCATTAAATTTCGCCCACTCTTCATTTAAATTTAATATTATCTTTATATTTGGATTCTTACTCATAACTGTAGATAATACTGGCTCAGGAACTACTGCATATTCTGCTTTTCCTGTAGCAACTAATGGTGCTAATTCCGATGCGGCTCCTACATATGAAAAATTTACTTCTTCTTCTGATATATTATTATTCTTTAATATTTCTTTAAAAATTATATCAGGGGTTAGTCCTTTTCCCGTATTATATATTTCTTTACCTTTTAATTCACTTAAATCATTAATATTATTCTCAGATACTAAATAAAGTGATCCCCATCCAATTGTTCCAACTATTTTATAATCTAAACCTTTTTTATAAGCTTGAAGAGCTAAATTTGATGGAATTATCGCTAACTCAGCTTCACCTTTCATAAGTTCTGAAACTAACAAATCAGATGTTTTTTGAACATCATAATTTATAGTTATATGTTTTATAGTTTTATTATTTTCCATAGCCTTACTTATAGCTATACTAGGCAATCCATCTGGCGTAATTAATCTTACCTCTTTTTCTTCATAAGTTACTTTATTATTACTACAACCAACCATAAAAATTAATAACATACTTAATATACCTGTAATTATTTTTTTCATGATTCACCTCCAAAATTTATTTTATAAATATATTATACAATTAAGACAATGAATTTCCAATATTTACATTATATTTTATTGATACATACTCTAATATTTATCATTAATAATTAAAAATTATTTTTATACGACAAAAAAACACTTAAGATAAACTTAAGTGTTTCTACTAACCAGGCAACGTCCTACTCTCCCACACAGTCTCCCATGCAGTACCATTGGCGCTGTAGAGCTTAACTTTCCTGTTCGGAATGGGAAGGAGTGTTTCCTCTACGCCATCATCACCTGATGCTATGATTCTCTAAATCTTCGATTTAGTTAGAATCCTGTACTCCTCAACTCTATTGAGTGAGTTTCCTTTTTCAAAGAATTTTGTTCTCTGAAAATTGCACATGAATTTTATATTTTTATTGGTCAAGCCCTCGACCTATTAGTATCAGTCAGCTAAATACGTTACCGCACTTACACCTCTGACCTATCAACCTTGTGTTCTTCAAGGGGTCTTACTAGCTTATGCTATGGG
>NZ_JAJNOS010000041.1:0-3222 GCF_021044725.1 Clostridium sp. NSJ-145 | reverse complement strand
ACAGAAAAAGGCTACACTCTTCTATTAATTACATGACTCCAGATCAATGTGAATTATTAGCTAGAAGTGCAGCATAAAAAAGTTTGACTTTTTGTGTCCAAAATATTGACATAAGACCATCTTTATTCCAGGATATAAATCTGATTTTGAAGGATTTAATATAGGGGATTCTAAAGATGAGGTAGTAAAATCTATGGGAACACCTAGAAAAATTGATCCTAAAACAAACCGATGGCATTATGGGCATTCAACAATAACATTTAATGAGGATGGAATTGTTATTGATTATTATAATAGTAAGGATAAATTGAAAATTAAAAAAAATGAAGAGGTTAAAGACAGCGAAGTAATAGAAAATACTGAAGAAATTAATTATAGTGAAGAAATTGGAAAAGATACGGAACAATTAGATTATATTACATTAGGATCTAGTAAAGAAGATGTATCAAGAGTAATGGGGGTAGCATCTAGTATTTACGATTCAAATTGGTCATATGAATTTTCTATAATTAGATTTGATATAAATGGTTTGGTATCAGGGTGGAATGATATAAGTGATAATTTAATAGTCTATATAGGTGATAAAATCGATGGAGCAGAACCATTTACTATAGGATCAACTAAGAATGAAGTTATTGCAGCTATGGGAACACCAAGTTCTTTATATCAGAATAGATGGGAATATGAATATTCAAGCATTACATTTGATAATGATGATTTAGTTTCAGGATGGAGTGATATTAGTAAGAATTTAAAAAACTATATAGGAGATAAAGTTGATGGAGCACAACCATTTACCATAGGGTCAACTAAGGAGCAAGTTATTGCTGCTATGGGAACACCAAGTTCTTTAAATTGGAACAGATGGGAATATGAATATTCAAGTGTTACATTTGATGATGACAACTTGGTTTCGGGATGGAGTAATATTAGTGGGAATTTAAATGTTAAATAATCATTTAAATAGCACAATTTTTATATATGAAAAATTTATTAGGGTATAAAAATATATTAATGGGGGAAATATGGAGGAGACTATAAATATTAATAAAAGTATTGATAGCAAAAGAAAAATGATTATTGAAAGTCCGAGTTATATTTTAAGAGCGATAATGTTTGTATTAGGAACATATTTAATTTTAATATTATCCATACTTTTAGTTCTTGCAATAGCAGGGGGACTTATAGGAGCTTTTTTCCTAATAGTTTATATTTTTATGGAGTTATTTAATGTTACAAGAATGAGAGTGCCAATAGGATTTGTAGTAGCGTTATGTGTAGGAGCATACTATGGAGTATCAATAATATTAAAAAGTATTTATTATTCTTTTTTTAGAACTAATAAAGGCTCTTTTCAACCAGCACTTTTACTTAATTTACATGAGCATAAAGAGTTGCAAAATCTTATTTTTGAATTATGTACGAAGATGAGAGTTAAAAAACCGAGTAATATATTATTACACTCAGAACCAACATTTTATGTAACAGAAGGAAAGATCCGTACATTTGATAGAGAGTTGTCAGGAAGAACATTAGCAATTGGAGTACCTTTGCTAGGTTATTTAACAACAAATGAATTTAGAGCAATTTTATCACATGAATTTGCACATTTTTCAGGAAAAGATACATTATATTCTAAGATTATTCATCCAGTTTATTTAAGTACTATTAATTCAATACAAAGATTACAGGAATTTATTGATTATAATCTTAATAATGAAGATAGGAGCACATATTCATTACCTTTAATAATACCTAATTTTTTGCTTAAGTTTTATGTAAGAAAATTTGAATTAATGAACTGTAGAATATCTAGAATAAGAGAACATAGAGCCGATATTATAGCAGAAGAAATTTGTGGAGGCAAGGCTTTTAAAGAGGGATTAAGTAAGGTATATTCAATTAGTGAAATTTTTAATATTTTATCTAACAAGCATATATATGAATTATATAAAGAAGGAAAAATTTATACAAATTATTATAAATATTTTAGAAGTATTAGAGAGTATATAAATGAACAATCAGAGTATATTATTTCTAATAAGCTAAGAGAGTGTGTTGATGATTTAGATACGCATCCAGTTCTGAGTGATAGAATTGAATTAATAAAATCTGATGATAACAAGTATAATAATAACAAATTAGCAGAAACGCTTATTAATAATTTAGAAAGCTATGAAGAAGAATTAACAGAGATTTATACTCATTATAGCAGAGTTATTAATGGATGGTAATCTAATTTAAATTAGTATAATATAAAAATAAGGTCATTTTTTTGACCTTATTTTTATACGTATAGATTAATTTATATAGCTTTCATACAAGTGAAAATTTTGTTTATTTATTTTTGTAAAGTTTTATATATTTATATAAAGTACTTCTACCTATTCCGAGCATTTTAGCTAAACCAGTAGATGTCATATTACCATAATGACCATCTTTAAATTTAGTATATTCTTTTATAAACTCTTTAGGTAATTCTGCTTTAGGTCTACCAAGAGTTTTTCCGGTAGTTCTAGCAACTTCTAATCCTTGATTAATTCTAGATACAATCTTGTCTCTTTCTTGCTGGGCTATATGTGCTTTAATTGTTATCACAATATCAATAACCATATCGTATATGCTGTTATCAGTAACTTTATCCCAATCACACATATATGGCATATCTAAAGCAATAACCCTGATACCTCTAGATTTTAAATCTTTTAGTTCCATTATAACATTATCAGCATTTCTACCTAATCTATCTAGATCGGTTAATACTAATATATCATCCAGACGTAATTTACTTTTAAGTTTTGAGTATTCTTGTCTATTTTCTGCATTTATTGTTCCGCTGACTCTTTCTTCAATTATTTCATCAAATATAAAATTATTAGACTTAGCATATTGATCTAAGGCAAGCAATTGTCTTTGAGTAGTTTGAGAATCTTTAGTCGTTGAAATTCTAGCATATCCAAAAATCATTTTAATACCTCCAGAATTGTGATGATAAAAAGTGTCTATTAAATCATATATTTATTTCATAAACAATATTTATTTTAATTTTATCAATAAATATGAGAAATATGTATAGGAAAAAGTAGTTAGAAAAGTGTCTATCAAATCAACTGATTTGAAGATTTATAAAAAATTGTTCAACAAGTGAAACAGATAAAAATTAATAAGGATAGAACCAGAAGAATTTCATAATTAGATAAATATTAAATTGATGTTATAATT
>NZ_JAJNOS010000040.1:0-4250 GCF_021044725.1 Clostridium sp. NSJ-145 | reverse complement strand
TATGTTTAATATAAAATCTGTTAAAATCCAATATAATACCGAAATTCCAACTAAAAACAGTATAAGTACTTGTATAACTATTTTTATAGCTTCCTTTTGAACTTCCTTTTTAGCTTCAATTTCATCTTTATTATTTGAAAACGCAATTATATCTCTATTTTGAGACTTTATAATTGCCATTTCTTTAAATAATTTTCCTCTTTTTAACTTATAATAAGTTTTACTATTAACTTTATATAATCCCATGTAACCAGTTTCTTTGCTTTTTAGCTTTAATACATATCCATAATTACTCGTTGATCCATTACTATAATTTTCAAAAGCATATTTATCAACTACAACACATTCTTCTTGTCCAATATAAGTTAAATTCTTTATATTAAATAAGCTAAACTGGTCTCCTATGTATTTCCAATATATTTTATATATATTCTTTTTCATAAAATAACCCCATTTTTTCAACTATTATTAAATACTTCTCTATATTACCATAAATATTAATATATGTAAAATATTAACATTTTTTTATTTGATTAATTATTTAAATATTTTATTCTCTAACTTTAAATAAAGGATTCAAATGATTAAATAATATCTCACCTAATAAAGTTAATTTTTAATATAATCAAATATTAAATAAATTATCAATTTCATATATGATTATTCTAAAATTTACTTATATTTACTCTTTTCTACTAAATCAACTGATTACATAAACAAAACTATTAAGAGTTTCGTTATTTTTGTATATGTCTATAAATCACTTATTTTAATACACAACACTTTATTAAATACTTCTTAATATTTCATTATAAGAAGAAACCACCAGACTTAAATCTGATGGTTTATCCTTACCCTATAGTATTTTTTATTTCATAAATATATTTTATAAATTTATATATGATCATTGTTTCTTCAAAATATTATTTGTTATTTTTTAACCAATAAATTTATCTAATAGTTCCTTTTATTATTATTTAAAAACAATTTATTCATTATTAGTATTTACAATTAACGTATCATTTATCATATCATCAATACTATTTGCCTTTTGGATTTGATTAACAAAATCAGAATTTAGCCACTCTTCATTCCATATACGAATGATATTCTTTTCAGTTGAATACTGTAAACTTCTAATTATTCTTGAAATCTTATAAAGATAAGTTCCTTCATCATAAATTGAAGCACTCTTTCCCCATTCTTCCAATTGAGCAGTATACTGTATAACTGGCATATTTAATTTCATTTCCTTTTCATATCTTCTATAATTATCTCTCAAAATTTTACAACTTTTCTGAGATTGTAGTAATGCTTTCAAATCCTTATAGATAATTCTAGATTTAATATCATTAGCAAAATAAGGTGTAACCTTTCCATCTATTAGGTTAACAAATATATGACAATAAGAATATGATTGAAAATGTGATGGTTTATCTATATCTACAATACATCCATGAATCTTACCTGAACCGCCCAGTCTTTTGATAAAGTTTGAAATATATTTCTGTTTTCCTGTATAAATATCTAAAAACGAATTAATATTTTTTACATAGTTGTCAAGATTATCATAATAATACTTTAAATCATCTATTCTATTACGTTCTACCTTTACCAACTTCCCCCCATTTAAAAGGTAAATATATTTATTTTTAGATTGTTTAGAATACGAACAGTAAATAAAAAACATATACTTTTCATTTTTCTTTATGATGTAAATCTGTCCACCATCTCTTTTAAATGACATTTGCACTAACTTACCTTTATTAAAATCTCTATATTGATCATTCGTTATTTCATGAATACCATCTTCTAGATATGTAAAAATATCATATTCATTATCTATATAGAAATATTTAAGTCCCAGTGTTTCTGTATTATAACCAATTTGATTATCTGCATAAACAATCTTTTCATTACTTATATCAAAGTAATTGCGGTGATTATGACCATTTACATAAATCCAGTTTGGATTATGTATCTCTTTATTCCAATCATATTTTTGCATATGTGTAAGAACTATTACATTTTTCTTTGGTATAGCCTGTATTAATTTTCTATATATACTATCAAATCTATAGGCTTCATATCTATCTCTTGTTAATGCCTCTTCTTTAGAATTAGCTTCCTCAAAAGACTTTCCATAGCGCATATTTGCTGCATTGTATTTATCATTTAGACCACTAAATCCAATACCTCCAAGTATTGCTATTGAACACTTCTTTACTAACTCCCTTAATTCTTCTTCATTCAGCTGAAGTATTTCCTCTTCACTTAGTATTAATCGTTGGTTACGCTCCTTCACCAAAAGAAAATCATTTTGTAAAAATGTTATTCCTATCTCTTTAAAATATTCACGGTAAAACTGAATATTACTTTCAATTTCATTCCAAGGATCCCAAAGTTCATGATTTCCATGAACAACAATAATATTTTCTGGTTTCCAATATGACACTAGCTTTTCATAAAATATCTTTGCGTACTCGAATTTTGATGAGGTATCACCAGCAATTAATAGATAACTATCATCTGGCACTGTCCCCACTGATTCAACCATTTTTTCTGCTAAATATTTAACATACCATCTGGCTTCATCGCTTGTTGCTTTATATTTAAACTTATTTACAACTCTATGACAAAGATGAATATCGCTAATATAAAAAAATGGAATTTGATTATTATCATATACCTCATAACCATCATCATCTACAGGTTTAGGATAAATAAATCCTTTCTGAATACAAATTTCACTTTTATCCATCTTAATTGAGTCCATTAAATCTATTCTTTTCTTAATTCCTTCAAAGTAACTGCCATCATATAACCCTTGTTCTTCTAAAACCTTATGATGAATTATAGCTCCTCTAATTTCATATTCTTTTAAATTTATACCTTCAAACTTACATGTGCGCAATTCTGCATCATATAAATTACCATCTAAAAAAGTGTAAAATTTATCAAAATCTTCAAATTCAGCAATGACAATATAAGACTCTTCATATACTCTATCATAAAGCCAAATAGAGGTATCAACATCATAAACTACCTTAATTTCTACTTGGAATACTTCTTTTTCTGAATTGTAAGATTTTCTATGTATACTTATTTTCCCTTGTGATTTCTGATACTTCAAAATTTTACTATTACTTTTCATTATCATTGATAAATACTGACATGCATAAAAATCATTTTTAATATATTCCATGGAAATATCTATACCATTTTTGCAATTTGGCATATACTCTAGCCATTCTATATTTTCTTCAACTATGCTTTTAAGCAACTCCACAGGTGCATCTTCGCTTAATATCTCATATCTTATATCTATAGGTGTAAATGAAAAGGTGCTAGGTTCTTTTGTTATTGAAACTAAACATATTTCCTTCGTTTTTAAATCTTCTGGAACTTTATTAAGTAAATATGGATCCGAATTAACAGCGAACCAACACATTTCCTTTGTTTTGAAGCGATTTGGAATATATCTAAATACATTCCTATCTTTCTTATAAGCATCTAAATAAGTTTTTTCATCAACATATTTTTGAGCTGCATATTTTAAAGCCATAGGATTTTGATTAATTGCAACATTACATATTTCCACTGTTTGTTCCTTTTTAGGTATTAACTTCAATAATAACCCATCTTTATTTAACATCTCGCAAATTAATTCTTGTGTACTATATCTCAAATTCTCTAATTTATCCGTTATTGAAATCATGCATATTTCTTTAGTTCTTAATTTAGCTGGAACATTTTCAATTAAAGTTGAATCAGTCTTAACTGCCAGCAAACACATTTCCTCTGTCTTAAAGTTATCCGGAACATGTATGAATAACTTTCCATTTCTTTTGACTGCATCCAAACAAATATTGATATCAATACATTTTTTAGATGCATATTGTAAAGCATTGGGATTTTGATGAATTGCAACTTTACACATTTCTGGTGTTTGTTGTTTTTTCTGTATCTTCTTTAGTAACATCCCATCTGTCTTTAGTTTTCCTAGAATATCATCCATATTAATTAGCTCCTTTCACATTTCACATTCCTACAACTTATTCAATCTAACTTTTAACATTTCATATCCTGTATTTTTTTTGAATTTATAGATAATTACACTAATGATAATTTAATTATAACATCAATTTAATATTTATCTAATTATGAAATTCTTCTGGTTCTATCCTTATTAATTTTTATCTGTTTCACTTGTTGAACAATTTTTTATAAATCTTCAAATCAGTTGATTT
>NZ_JAJNOS010000039.1:0-4612 GCF_021044725.1 Clostridium sp. NSJ-145 | reverse complement strand
TTTCTAAATTAAAATTTAGAATCTCACTTAAAAACTCTCAAAAGAATTGCTGGATTTATTTTAACTATATTCTGTTCAATTTTCAAAGACCATATTTTGTTATCGCTTCAAGCGACTTTTTTATCTTATCACTTACTCAACTTTATGTCAATAACTTTTTCCAAAGTTTTTTAACTTAGTTTCGTTAGCAACGATATTTATCTTATCACCATAATTAGGTTATGTCAATCATTTTTTAAAACAATTTTATAACCATCAGTTGCATTATTGCTACTGTTCATTGGCAACGAAGTTTATATTATCATTAACTAAATTCCTTGTCAACTTAAAATATGCATATTTATATTAATATTTCACTGTAATAGTTTACTCCACTATTTAATTTAAAAATATTATAAAACTGATTTCATCTTTAACTTCTATATTAATATATAATAGGATTATATAAGTAAGCTATATATAACCCTATTATACTAAAAGTTTATAATATTGATATCTTTATAATATATAAGATATAAAATCATCTTTTAAGTTATAATTAATTGTTTTTTATTTTGTTAAACATTTTGTTCAATTTATTTACAAATTTTTGTTCATTTTTTTGCTTTTCCAATTCATTCTTATCTATTAATCTTGTAATGTCCATTATAGGCTTTATTTTATCTATAGCATCTTTATGTCCTTTAAACATTCTTTGTTTTATTACATTAGAATCAAATCCCATTATTTCTTTTAAATCATATCCCTCAATATCCTCAGGTATAATCTCTATAAAACTAGTGTTAGGATATAACGATTTATCTATAAAACTATCATTAGCTAAATGTACCACTATAATAATATTACAACCTTCACCATACACAGGTTGTATAGGCACATTATCTCCTACTCCTCCATCTAAATATTCAGCATTATTTATTTCTTGACTATCATATATCATTGGAACAGCAGATGTTGCCCATAATATCTTTTTTATATCTTCTACAGAATTATCATTAATATAAAAATACTCAGTTTTAAGATCTGGTAATCTAGTGCATGTAGCATATCCTTTTATTTTAGAGTTCTTAATAGCATCAAAATCCATTTTATCTACAAACTCATTCATACCTTCTCTAGTTAATGTACCCGCCTTTAGAGCCTTTGGTATATATTTTCTTATAAAGTTTATATTCTTAGCACCTATTGCGTACAATACACCTTTAACTAATAATTCTTTCTCATCTATAGGTAACAATTGCTCTTTCTTTACATTACACCAAAACTCCTCAGCCATTTCATATGCATTCTGCTGAAAAAGCATTGCATTAACAGCTCCTATAGACGTTCCAGATACAACTTCAATATATTTATCTATACCTAGCTCAATAAGTGCTTTCCAAACACCAATTTGATATGCACCTCTTGCCCCTCCTCCAGCTAAAACTAAACCTATTTTCATATTATCCTCCTATAATTTAGATTGATAAATATCAATTACCATGTCCTAATGCTTTAATAATGATTAGTGCGGTATCTTCTATTGCTCTCTGAGTTACGTCAATAGTTTTACACCCTAACTTTCTCATAGTCTTATCTGCAAATTCAAACTCTTCTAATATTCTTGCATCACCAGCATATTCTATATTTGATGGTATTCTATGAAATTTATCTAATCTACGTTTTCTTATTTCTATCAATTGAAGTGGATTAATTGTTAAGCCAAATACTTTATGTTTATCTATTTCATATAGTTCATTTGGAATCTCTACTTCAGGAACAAGTGGTATATTTATAGCCTTTATGCCCTTATTAGCTAAATACATACAAAGTGGTGTCTTTGAAGTTCTTGAAAGTCCTACTAAAACCACATCTGCATTTTTTAATCCTCTATAATCTTTACTATCGTCATATTGCATAGCAAATTCCATAGCTTCAATTCGCTTAAAGTATGCTTCATCAGTCTTCCACATAGCTCCAGGATCATACTGTGGTTGTTGATTTAATAAAGATGAAGCTACATTTATTATTGGTCCTAATACATTAACTACTGTAAGATTGCTTTCAATAGCTTTTTGTGTTAAATATTCCCTAACATTTACAGTAATGATAGTTGATACTATCATAGCATTTTCTTCCTCTTTAATTTCTTTGATTACTTCTTCTACATCTTCTAATGTTTTTACATATGGTACTCTCTTAATTTTAACCTCGTCATTAAACTGACTAGCTGCAGCTTCTGCTACTTGATCTGCTATCTCTCCTATTGAATCTGATACTGCGAAAATTTTCAACATTTTAATACCCTCCATTTACCTAATTTTACGCTTCTGTAAAATCTAAATTTTAGAAATATTTACATATTATTTATTATACCAATATTTTATAATAAATTTCTATTATAATGAATTGTTAATATATATATGTTAAAATTATTAATATAAACTTAAATTTAGGAGGCTAAAGATGAAAAATATTTATAACAAAGATAAGCTTCTTACTATAGGAATACTTCCTATCATGTGGCTTATATACTTTGCTTTTGAGATTGTAACTGGAAGAGTAAAAGATTTATATACACTTATCCTAAACTTATCATTAGTTTTTGTATTCGCATTTGTTGGATATATTATCTATTATCTAAGCAATAAATATTCTGATGGCTTTAAAAGCAAAAAGCTATTTATAATTTTTATTATTCTAATGTTAATAGATCAAGGTAGTAAACTAATAATTAAATTTAACTTCTTCGATTCATATTATGAAATAATTCCAAGATTCCTATCATTTGATCCTATAATAAATACTCATGGTTCTTGGTTGAATGCTAGATTTAATTTTAATATTAGTTTTCCATTATTAATACTAATTAATTTCATAGCTTTATTTATTTTCTTTGAATTCTACAGATATATAAAATTTAAATCAGGTAAGAATACATTCTGGGGAGATATGTGTTTTGTATTTATATTTGCAGGAGCTTTATGTTCTTTAATAGATAAGGTATTCTACGGTGGTAGTCTTGACTTTATAGGAATTAGCGACTTATTTATAGCAGATATAAAAGATATATATATCAATCTAGGATTACTATTCTTTATAATGGCTACATATAAAAGTGACTTTTTAAAAGATGATGGTAATTCTTCATTAAAAGATGATTGGCAGGCTATAAAGAACTTTTTAGTGTTTATCAAAAATGATATAAAAAGAAGTATAAAAAAAGAAAAGGCATAAATAACCTTTTCTTTTTTTTATATGTAATGCTAAGCAAGTTTACTTATGAAAAAATCACTTCTAAATTAGAAGTGATTTTTTGGTGGCTTACCGGGGAATCGAACCCCGGACACCTTGATTAAAAGTCAAGTGCTCTACCGACTGAGCTAGTAAACCATCTTACCTGGCAACGTCCTACTCTCCCACACAGTCTCCCATGCAGTACCATTGGCGCTATAGAGCTTAACTTTCCTGTTCGGAATGGGAAGGAGTGTTTCCTCTATGCCATCATCACCAGATTTATTTATCTTTTGTATATGTCCCTCGACAAGAATTTATTATATAGAGTTTTTCTACAAAAGTCAACATTTTTTTGATATATTTTTTTTAAAACTTTTTTTCTTTTATTTCAGCTGCCACAAACCTTGTGTACAAGCCATTCTTAATTATAATTCATTGTTTAATTTCTATAGGTTTTTATTTTCTTTATTATATATAAATAAATTTTTTAAATTATTTTATAATATATTTTTTATTTTTTCTTCTATACACTTCAAATATCTTTCAAGATATACATAAGACGATGGTCCCATTTGAGAATCTCCATCTTCTCTAATAGAATAAGCTTAAACATACTTTGGATCAACATCTAATAATTATTCATTGAAATTTTTTAATCTTTCAAAATCAACAGATGTTCCAGTTCTAATTATCCTACTTCTATCTAAATCTATTAACTTATAAACATCATAAGCTATCATATAAACAGGGTTAGAAATAATTATAAAATGTCCATAAAAGCCACTTTCCATAATCGGATTAATAATTAATTCTACTAATTTAGCTAACATATGTAATGTATCAATTCTAGCTTGAGCTGGTTTAGGTGGAGCTCCAGTAGCTATTACTACTGTATCTACCTCTATACATTTACAATAAAATTTATTTAGTATACAAAAAAGACCTAAACAATAAGTTTAGGTCTTGGTGCGCCATCAGGGATTCGAACCCGGGACACCCTGATTAAGAGTCAGGTGCTCTACCAACTGAGCTAATAGCGCATATTACCTAGCAACGTCCTACTCTCCCACACAGTCTCCCGTGCAGTACCATTGGCGCTGTAGAGCTTAACTTTCCTGTTCGGAATGGGAAGGAGTGTTTCCTCTACGCCATCATCACTAGATGCTATGATTCTCTAAATCTTCGATTTAGTTAGAATCTTGTACTCCTCAACTCTGTTGAGTGAGTTTCCTTTTCAAAGAATCTTGTTCTCTGAAAATTGCACATGAATTTTATATTTTTTATTGGTCAAGCCCTCGACCTATTAGTATCAGTCAGCTAAATACGTTACCGCACTTACACCTCTGACCTATCAACCTTGTGTTCTTCAAGGGGTCTTACTAGCTTATGCTATGGG
>NZ_JAJNOS010000038.1:0-1333 GCF_021044725.1 Clostridium sp. NSJ-145 | reverse complement strand
TTTTTATTGGTCAAGCCCTCGACCTATTAGTATCAGTCAGCTAAATACGTTACCGCACTTACACCTCTGACCTATCAACCTTGTGTTCTTCAAGGGGTCTTACTAGCTTATGCTATGGGAAATCTCATCTTGAGGTGGGCTTCACGCTTAGATGCTTTCAGCGTTTATCCCTTCCCGACTTAGCTACCCAGCTATGCTCTTGGCAGAACAACTGGTACACCAGAGGTCAGTCCATCCCGGTCCTCTCGTACTAAGGACAGCTCCTCTCAAATTTCCTACGCCCGCGACGGATAGGGACCGAACTGTCTCACGACGTTCTGAACCCAGCTCGCGTGCCGCTTTAATGGGCGAACAGCCCAACCCTTGGGACCTACTACAGCCCCAGGATGCGACGAGCCGACATCGAGGTGCCAAACCTCCCCGTCGATGTGGACTCTTGGGGGAGATCAGCCTGTTATCCCCGAGGTAGCTTTTATCCGTTGAGCGATGGCCCTCCCACGAGGTACCACCGGATCACTAAGCCCGACTTTCGTCCCTGCTCGACTTGTAGGTCTCGCAGTCAGGCTCCCTTCTGCCTTTGCACTCTTCGAACGATTTCCGACCGTTCTGAGGGAACCTTTGGGCGCCTCCGTTACTTTTTAGGAGGCGACCGCCCCAGTCAAACTGCCCACCTAACAATGTCCAGTCACCAGATTCATGGCGTCCTGTTAGAACCCCAGTACTGTCAGGGTGGTATCCCAAGGGTGACTCCACTAAGGCTGACGCCCTAGTTTCCCAGTCTCCCACCTATCCTGTACAGACAATACCGAGATTCAATGCTAAGCTGCAGTAAAGCTCTACGGGGTCTTTCCGTCCAATCGCGGGTAGCGAGCATCTTCACTCGCACTACAACTTCGCCGGATTTGCAGTTGAGACAGTGCCCAAGTCATTACGCCATTCGTGCGGGTCAGAACTTACCTGACAAGGAATTTCGCTACCTTAGGACCGTTATAGTTACGGCCGCCGTTTACTGGGGCTTAAGTTCACACCTTCGCTTGCGCTAAGTGTTCCCCTTAACCTTCCAGCACCGGGCAGGCGTCAGCCCCTATACATCAGCTTGCGCTTTAGCAGAGACCTGTGTTTTTGCTAAACAGTTGCTTGGGCCTATTCTCTGCGGCCTGCTCTCGCAGGCACCCCTTCTCGCGAACTTACGGGGTCAATTTGCCTAGTTCCTTAACTGCAATTCTTCCGCCGGCCTTAGGATTCTCTCCTCATCTACCTGTGTCGGTTTGCGGTACGGGCACTACTTCTCTCTCTAGATGCTTTTCTTGGAAGCATGGAATCATGTACTTCA
>NZ_JAJNOS010000037.1:0-1682 GCF_021044725.1 Clostridium sp. NSJ-145 | reverse complement strand
GCCTTCCCCATCACGCCTCAGCATTGTTACAGCGGATTTGCCTACCGTAACTGCCTAAACGCTTAGACTAGCATTTCCAATCGCTAGCACACACTATCCTTCTCCGTCACACCCTCGATAATAACGATGGTAGTGGTATCGGAATATCAACCGATTGTCCATCGCCTACGCCTTTCGGCCTCGGCTTAGGTCCCGACTAACCCTCAGCGGACGAGCCTTCCTGAGGAAACCTTAGATATTCGGCCTGTAGGATTCTCACCTACATCTCGCTACTAATGCCAACATTCTCACTCGTAATCAGTCCACCGCTCCTTACGGTACGACTTCAGCCCGATTACGACGCTCCCCTACCGCTTGCTTACGCAAGCCCGTAGCTTCGGTGGTAAGTTTAGCCCCGGTACATTTTCGGCGCAGGATCTCTCGACTAGTGAGCTATTACGCACTCTTTAAATGAGTGGCTGCTTCTAAGCCAACATCCTAGTTGTCTTAGAAATCCCACATCCTTTTCCACTTAACTTACACTTTGGGACCTTAGCTGACGATCTGGGCTGTTTCCCTTTTGACCACGGATCTTATCATTCGTAGTCTGACTGCCGGACTAAATGTATATGGCATTCGGAGTTTGATAAGGTTCGGTAAGCGATATGCCCCCTAGCCCATTCAGTGCTCTACCTCCACTACACATATCCGACGCTAGCCCTAAAGCTATTTCGGGGAGAACCAGCTATCTCCGAGTTCGATTGGAATTTCTCCGCTATCCACAGCTCATCCCATGCTTTTTCAACAGCAACGTGGTTCGGTCCTCCACGAAGTTTTACCCTCGCTTCAACCTGGCCATGGATAGGTCACCCGGTTTCGGGTCTACGGCATGCAACTAGTCGCCCTATTAAGACTCGGTTTCCCTTCGGCTCCGTACCTTAAGTACTTAACCTTGCTACATACCGTAACTCGTTGGCTCGTTCTACAAAAAGCACGTCATCACCCTCATAAGGGGCTTTGACCGGTTGTAGGCACACGGTTTCAGGTTCTATTTCACTCCCCTCCCGGGGTTCTTTTCACCTTTCCCTCACGGTACTGCTTCACTATCGGTCATCAGGTAGTATTTAGCCTTGGGAGGTGGTCCTCCCTGCTTCCCACAAGGTTTCACGTGTCTCGTGGTACTCTGGATCAGAACTTGATTATTTTCACTTTCACCTACAGGACTATTACCTCCTACGGTCTTACTTTCCAGTAATGTTCGGTTAATGAAAACTTCTCGTTAATGTTCTGTCCGCAACCCCAGAGATAAATCTCTGGTTTGGGCTCTTTCCCTTTCGCTCGCCGCTACTCAGAAAATCGATTTTTCTTTCTCTTCCTCTAGGTACTTAGATGTTTCAGTTCCCTAGGTTTACCTCCGTATAGCTATGTATTCACTATACGGTACATGGGGTTTCCCATGTGTGTTTCCACATTCGGAAATCTCCGGATCACTGGCTATGTGCGCCTACCCGAAGCTTATCGCAGCTTATCACGTCCTTCATCGGCTCCTGATGCCAAGGCATTCACCATGCGCCCTTTGTAGCTTGACCTATCAAGTCAATTTTTCAAAGTATTTGCATTTAATATCACAAAGAATATTTCTTGGCTACTTCTCATATTTGAAGTTATATATATTAATTCATGTGCAATTTTCAAAGAACAAA
>NZ_JAJNOS010000035.1:0-5088 GCF_021044725.1 Clostridium sp. NSJ-145 | reverse complement strand
ACAGAAAAAGGCTACACTCTTCTATTAATTACATGACTCCAGATCAATGTGAATTATTAGCTAGAAGTGCAGCATAAAAAAGTTTGACTTTTTGTGTCCAAAATATTGACATAAGACCAAAACTAATCCTCCTAATGTAAATAATATAGTGCTTATAATTAATAAATTTTTAATAAATGATTTTTTCATAATAACCTCTCCTTTAATTTATACCATATTATTTTTTTTTATTATATAAGTAAGCAGATTCGCTTTTTATCTTTAGTATATCAATTTCTAATAAGCGATTATTTCAGCTTCTCCAAATTGAAATGGACCAGAACCTATTTCTATAGCTCTAAAATTCCATTTTTCTCCATGTCTTATTCCTGATAAGCTAGTATAAGCTGTGCCTATTCTATTACCATTATAATCATAAACTGGAATATTAATCATAACGCAATTTAAAGATTTACCTTCATTTTCAAAAGTTCCTTCTATATACATACAGCCTGCATCATAATAAGCATCTGTATACTCTATAGTATAGTGTACGCCATTATCTTTAAAAGTATCATTTATCCATAAAAATAAAACAACTACACATACTATAATACATATTAATTCTTGTGTTTTGCTCATTTTAATTCCATTATTTTTATTCACATAAAAAACTCCTTTAAATTTATTTTTTAATACTTTTATTTACCGAGTAGCTCTTCCCTTTATCATTCATATTCAAATTCTAAAATGCAATTATTTCACATTTATCTGAAAAAGTGACTCCACCTTTCAAATCTACAGCTTCAAAGCTCCATGTTTCTCCATCACGCAAATTACTTATATAAGCGAATGCATCACCAACTCTATTTCCATTAGCATCATAAGTTGGAATTGAAATTGATATACTTACGTTCCTACCACTATTATTAGTAAGCGTACCTTGTATAAATGCAGTATTACCATCACTATAACCACTAATTATTTCTACGTGGTATTCATTATCTTTATCAGTATAATGATAATTATTATCATTATAATTATTATCATTATAATTATCGTTATTATTATAGTTATCATTATTATTATAATTATCCTTAACATCTCGTTTTACAAATTCATAATTTTCTTCTGCTTTATTAACTTTTTCTTCTTTACCATCTAGCATAAAACCCACTACTAATAAAATAACAACCATTGGAATATAAAATAATAATTTATGTCTTTTCACTAAACATTTACCGCAATTAGGACATACTGTAAATCTTCCATTTAGCTCTTCACCACAATATTTACAATTTACCATTTTACTCATATATAACACTCCTTTAAAATTTATTTTTTAATATTTTTTATTCTTCATCCATTCCTAAATTTTTTTTACATGCCTCTTCCCAAATTGGTTTTTGTTGTTTCATGTATTCTTTTAATTCTTTTTCTTCACCTTTTACAACATCATAGACGAAAACTTCAAAATTATTAGTATGGGGATTATATTCTAATATGCCGTACACTATATAATGCCCATCTTTTAATATGAAGTAAGGTTTTGTAAAATCTATATCCTTAACATTTTCTAAATCTTCTGCAATTAATCCCATTACAAATTCACTTGATATTGGATTACTCATTACTAAATAATCTAAGTTATCATATTCTGAATGCATTACATTATTAACTTCTCTCTTTGATCCACAACCTACTAAGCTCATTGCAACTAAACCTATTAAACACATTCCAATTAAAATTGACATTAATAATTTTTTCATAAAATTCTCTCCTTTTATATATTTTTTAATTAATACCTAATTATTAATTATTTAATTTTTTAATTCATATATGGATTTACAAAATATACATTGTAATTCGTATCAATAGATGCAATAGAATATTTTGTCCCACTAAAATATCCAACATATATATAACTAACAGAAACACCTTGCTCTTTTAAATATTTTTTAATGCTTGACTTTTCTACGCTACAAGATATTGCAATATCCATTACAGTATCTTTAGCTTCAAATGTTTTTAACATTTCAATAACTTCTTTTGGAGTAAAGTAAGGTGTTGTTAGATAAAAATATATATAAATTTCATCTGTTTCTTCATTATAAGAAATGTCATAACTAGTATTCATTCCATTATCAAAACTTTCAGTTATTGCAAGTGCACTATCCATATTAGCACGATAATTATCTATAGCTTGTTGAACTTTCTCTTGTTTTGTTGTTTGAATAACTTGTTCTTGTTGTTGTTCTTCTGGAAGTTCTTGTTGTTGTTCTTTTTGACGTTCACGTTCTTCTTTTTCTGCTAAAGCTTTTTCACGTTTTCTTTTTTCTTTTTCAGCTTCTTTTTCAGCATCTCTTTGTCTTTTTCTTTCTTTTCTAGCTTCGATAGCATGTTTTTGTTTTGCTAATTCTTCTTGACTTATTCTAGGATCTTCTTCTACATCAGTTCTTTCAGGTTTTCTCCAACAACCTACCAAATTGACAATTGATAATAACAATAATAGACTCACTAATAATTTTTTCATAAAATCCTCTCCCTTTATATATTTATTTTTAATTAATGACAGATAATTCATAATTTAATTCGCCATTTGAATATTTAATTCCTTTTACTTCTACATTTATTAATTTTCCTGTTTTGTTATATACTTCTTTTTTAATATTATTAGAAAATTCATTAGCATTTTCTATAAAATAATCATCATTCATTAAAAAATCTTCATATTCAAATAAAATAGTAAGAGTATCAAAATCTTTTAAATTTTCTTCTAGATAATTATAACCCGCTTTATTATATTTTCTTTTAAAATTTTCAAAATTAGTAATATTATCAAATACTATTTCTTCTATAAGTTTATCTTCTTCACTATAATTTTTATTATTTTCTGGATATATAGATCTAATTTCTCCATTTTTAGATATTATAAATTTATTATCTTTTATAGTAACTATTATAGTTAAATTTATTTCTTCATTATATAATTTATTTAATTTTTCATATACAATTTTAGAATATCTATTTATTGTATCCTTTAATGTATCAACATCTGTTTCATATTCATCACTATAAAATTTTATTCTTAATTCATTATTATTGCTATAGTATTTACTTTCTACATTATATTTATCTAATATATCTAATGTAGAATCTTTTTCTAAAATTTCTATAACTTTATCATTTAGTTCCCCTTTACTTAATTCTTCTGTTTTACATCCTACTAAACCTCCTAATGTAAATAATATAGTACTTGTAATTAATAAGTTTTTGATAAATGATTTTTTCATAAAAATCTCTCCTTTAATTTTTAATATTTTATTTTATAAAATATCCATAATATAGAAAAAATTCCATAAAAATAATAAATTTTATAAAATTTGAAGGTATCTAAAAAAGAAGTTATTGATTATTTAAATCAAGGCTAATTATATTATGATGAGACTGCGGCCGAGTTTATTAAACTGGGTCGTAAATTTGATAGAATTTCTAAAACATAATAATATACTAATAATATTTAAGGAGTTGTTATCATGACTAAAGAAGGATTAGTAAATTCTATATATGAATATATTAAAGAAAATTATCCTGAAACTAATTATACAAAAAAAGAAATAAGGCTTATATATGAAACATTTATTAATATAATATGCAAAGAATTAGAAAAAGGAAGTAAAAAAGTTAATAAAGATAATAAAAGTGTGGAAATGAGAATTCCATTATTAGGAGTTTTTAATATAACATATCGTCAAGTTGTTGTTGTTAATAGTAAAATTACTAATACTAAAATTAAATATAATGAAGGACGAAGAATATACTATAGTCCAACATTAAGAATAAAAAAATGTATAAAAAATAAATAATACTCAAATTAATGAGTATTATTTATTATTCATCCAATTTTAAAAATATCCTTGGCTGAGAATAAGCATCCACCAGTTTTATAAATCTTATTGTTCTTGTATGTCTCTTAATTGCGAGTCTGACTCGCAATTAAATTAATATAATTCTCGAAAGCCGGTTTCACCGGCTTTCGAAATTTTTTCATTTTTTTTTCGGAAGGTATTGATAGTACCTTCTGAAATTTTTTCATATCTATCAGATAATAATAATGTGACAGTGATTTCCTTGAAATCACTGTCAAATTTTTTATTTTCTGTTAAAAATGAGATTCTCAAAAGAATGAAACGTTGAGTTTCTGGAACTCAATGTTGAGATTGTGAATCTCAACATTGATTTTTTTATTTTCTTTATTAATCCAATCAATAAATTTATATGCTGTAATCTATTTACAACTTTAATAATATATCGATTAACATCAAAAGTTTTTCCATATCTATCAGATAATAATAATTTAACAAAGAGTTCCAGGAACTCTTTGTTAAATTATTATTATCTTTATTAATCCAATCAACTAATCCTCCTCTGCCATCTTCAAAATGTATAAAAAATAAATAATACTCAAATTAATGAGTATTATTTATTTTATTTATTTTTTTACTGCTATAATAATAGCTTGATATCCTTTAGATTTAAGTTCATTAGCTAATCTTTCAGCATTAGATTTATTAGAAAAAGCTCCTACTTGAACTTTATAAAGAACATCATTATTAGATTGAACTTGATTATTTAATGCATTTAATTCAGCTTGTACCATATTTAAGAATCTACTCCAACCCATGTCCATAGTTCTATGAGGACAATATTTATTAGAAAAATCTTTATGTCTTTTAACATTATTAATTGTCCATCCATATTTCTTTAATAAAAGAGCAATTTCTTTAGCTGCTCTTTTTTCAGCATTAATGAATCTAGTTCCTCCTGATTTACTATAACAAATTTCGATGTGTATATAACTACGATTTCCCTTTCCATTTGCTCCGTCTCCGCTCGCCCAAGCATTTCTATTAAAAGGAATAGCTTGTATAGCTTCTACATCATCGACAGCTATATGAAAAGATACTTCATAATTATTTGATTTCATATATGGTGTTAGTATAAAGTAGTGGACACATTAAATCGAACTAAGTAAAATAATATTTAGTTAAGAAAGGATGTGTCCATTATGGGAAAGGGCAGAAGATATGATCAAGAATATAAGGATAT
>NZ_JAJNOS010000034.1:0-5091 GCF_021044725.1 Clostridium sp. NSJ-145 | reverse complement strand
ACCTCCTATTTGTCGTGTCAAAAAACTTGTTCATTTAGAAATAATTTCATATAAATATATGAATAAAAAATAAAAAGACCGTCTACTGAAATGATTTTAAAAATCATTTCAGAGACAGCCCCTTTTTGTTTTTTATTTTTTATAATAGAATAATAAAAAAAGAAGTTACTCTTACGAATAACTTCTTGGCGGAGAGAGTGGGATTCGAACCCACGGTACGCTCACACGCACGCCGGTTTTCAAGACCGGTGCCTTAAACCAACTCGACCATCTCTCCTCGGAACATTTATTATTCTACCAACTATTAATAATTATGTCAACACTTTTTTTATACTTTTTATAATTATTTTTTTATAATATATAATTAATTAAAGAACAAATTCAGAATTAACTGAATTTGTTCTTTTTTAAGAAACTATAGTCTAGTCTCAACCTTAATTTATAATTTTTAATTATCTAATTACGTCCATTCCACCCATGTAAGGTCTTAAAGCTTCTGGTATATTAATAGATCCATCTTCATTTAAGTTGTTTTCTAAGAATGCTATTAACATTCTAGGAGGAGCAACAACAGTATTATTTAAAGTGTGTGCAAAGTATTTTCCATTTTCTCCATTTACACGAATCTTTAATCTTCTAGCTTGAGCATCTCCTAAATTTGAACAGCTTCCTACTTCGAAGTATTTCTTTTGTCTTGGAGACCATGCTTCAACGTCTATAGACTTAACCTTAAGGTCTGCTAAATCTCCTGAACAACATTCTAATGTTCTAACTGGAACATCTAATGAACGGAATAATTCTACTGTATATTTCCATAGCTTTTCGAACCATTCTTTACTTTCTTCTGGTTTACAAACAACTATCATTTCTTGTTTCTCAAATTGGTGTATTCTATATACTCCTCTTTCTTCAATACCGTGAGCACCTTTTTCTTTTCTGAAACATGGTGAATAACTAGTTAATGTTTGAGGAAGAGAATCTTCTTTTATTATAGTATCTATAAATTTACCTATCATTGAGTGCTCACTAGTACCTATAAGGTATAAGTCTTCACCTTCAATTTTGTACATCATAGATTCCATTTCAGCAAAGCTCATAACACCAGTAACAACTTCACTACGAATCATAAAAGGTGGTATACAGTAAGTAAATCCTTTGTTTATCATGAAATCTCTAGCATAAGAAAGTATTCCTGATTGTAATCTTGCTATATTACCCATTAAGTAATAGAATCCATTACCAGCAACTTTTCTAGCGCTATCTAAATCAATACCATTTAACTTTTCCATTATTTCAGTATGATAAGGAATTTCAAATTCAGGAACTACAGGCTCACCAAACTTTTCTACTTCAACATTTTCGCTATCATCTTTTCCTATTGGAACAGTTGGATCAATAATATTAGGAATAACTAACATTATTTCTCTTATTTTTTCTTGTAATTCAGTTTCTTTAACTTCTAATTCAGCAAGACGAGCTGCTTGTTCGTTAACTTTTGCTTTTAACTCTTCAGCCTCTTCTCTTTTTCCTTGCCCCATTAATGCACCTATTTGCTTAGAAATTGTCTTTCTATTAGATCTTAATGAATCAGCTTCTTGTTGTGTTGCTCTACTTTCAGCATCTAATGCAATTACTTCATCAACTAAAGGAAGTTTCTTATCTTGAAACTTATTCTTGATGTTTTGTTTAACTATTTCTGGATTTTCTCTTAAAAATTTTAAATCTAACATTTTGTCCTCCAATTATTTAATTAATAAATTCATATGAAATTTCTAGGTTAATACAAAGAATTCTCAATAAAGTTTCATCTTTATTCTTAACTACTAATTATTCATTTATAAAAAAAGAGCCTTATCCTCCCTATACAAGGGACGAAAGACTCCGTGTTGCCACCCTAATTGATAGTAGTAATATATAAAAACATACTTCTATCCACTTAAATAATTTAACGGAATTACACCGTACTGCTCATCACAGTCCCTCCAAGGTGGATTCATAAAATATAGTTATCAGTTTACACCAACCACTGACTCTCTTAAAACATCTATCTTATTACTAGCCTTTTCAACGGTTTATTTATTCATTTATTTATCTTAAATATATTATAACATCCTATATTTTGTCAATAGATATGTACTATCTATTATTATACCATATTTTTCTGACTTTATGCTTCTTTAATATTTCTACTACAAACTATATCAATACCTGTATTTAAAACATTTTTACATATTATACTTCCTAGCTTAATAGGAACACTTACATAAATTCTACTTAATACTTTAGATATTTCTATCCATAAACTCTTATCTACTTCTTCACTGCTTTTTACTGGCACTACCTTATATTTATTATTACCTTTTACTCTTACCACTGAAGTAAATATAGCTTTATTCTCCATGACACCCTCCACTAAATACCTTCAAATTCCTTTATTCTTCCTGATATTATTTTAGAATCCTTTGAATCATCTACTATATCTGTTATATTTTTGCCTAACTCTCTAGCTAAAATACTTACTATCTTTTCATTACAGTAAGCTCCATGACAACTGCCAAATCCAGCTCCGGTTCTTCTCTTTACTCCCTTAACAGTTCTTGCACCAAGAGGCCTTCTTATAGAGTCAACAATCTCACCTTCAGTAACATTGTTACAAAGACATATCATTTTGCCATATCTATTATCTACCTTAATTACTTCATTTATTTCATCTTTATTCATCTCTCTGAATTTATAAGATTCTCTTCTTTTATCTATAAAATGCTTCTTTTGACTACACTTTAATGTATTAGTCAACGTATCACATAACATCTTAGCTATAGCAGGTGCTAAGGTAATTTTTCCATAATGAGTTCCTGTAACACTTATAAATCCTCTATCTATTCTACTATCATCTACTACAATAGAATCTTTATCATAACTTTCCCTAAATAGATTATTTATACTATTCTTATCTAGATCTTTAAGAAGCTTTGTAGCATAAGATATATTATCATCTAAACTAGTCTTTTCAATACTTTTAATTCCTATTAAAGAGCCTCCATTTAAAACTGGTGTAGATACAACAAAAGTATCCTTATCAAAAGTCTTAGTTATTATTCTAGATAATTTATTTTTATAACTATCATCAACTAATATATAGCTCATATTTTTGAAAGTGTTCTCATTTTTTAATTCGTCCTTTTCTTGAACTACTCCACTTTCATTTATAAACATCTCATTAGCAATAGTATTTATAACAACTCTACAAGTAAACTTGTTTTTATTAGTTATAACTTTAAATCCTTTAGCTATATTCATAATATTCAATACTTCTTCTTCTAATCTAAATATAACTCCATTATCAGAAGCTACTTCAGCATAAGATAAAGCTAAATCGTATGGTGCTACTAATGCTACATTTTGTGAATATAAACCTTTCTTTATTCCTGGATTTATATTAGGCTCTATTTTATATACTTCATCACTGTCAATAAGGTGAACGCCATCAATACCTCTTTTAATAGCCCTCTCATACATTTCCTTTAGCTTAATTACACCATTATCATCATCTACTACCCTTAAACCACCAATACGCTTAAAAGGCACATTAAATTTTCCGCATAAATCCTCTAATAATATATTACCTATATATTCTAACCCAGCCATAACATTATTAGATGTCTCTGAACCATCATAAACTATTGCGCTATTAACAAAAGATATATCATCTGCTATATCATACTCTTTTTCAATTACAGCTATATTTAAATTATATTTTGATAATTCATAAGCAGCTGCACACCCAATTATGCCCCCACCTAAAACTAAAACATCATAATCCATATAAATTCTCCCTAATTATAAAGTAAGTCCATTTTCTTTTAATTCTTTTTTTATTAATTCCATATTTTCTTTAGTATCTACAGACACTGTATGGAGATGAACTCCATTTGTTAATGAAGATAGCGGAGCACTATCTGATAATTCAAATGTGTTTTTAAATCTATTTAAATCATTAAGATTCTTAATCATTAACAAACCTTTAATTTCACCATATATAGGATGTTCTACTATAACATCTTCTATAATTCCACCATATTTAATTACAATCTCTAATTCTTTTATCATTTCATCTTTATTATGATTTACTGCTATTATTGCTCTTACTCTACTACCATTATCATCATTAAACATATAACCATCTGGAGTTGCTATTATATTATTTCCTTTTGCTCTTAAAATAGCTATATCTTTAACTATTATTTGTCTAGTTACATCAAATTTCGTTGCTAGTTCAACTCCCTTTACAGGAGCTTTTTCTTTAAGTAATAATTCAACTATTGCTTCTCTTCTATTATTCGCAATCATATTTCACCTCATAAGTTAATTCTTATTATCACTTTCTCTTATTAAATCTAATAATTCATTACTTATTTTCTTATTACTATGATGATATCTAATACTGTCTAAAAACTCTTTGTCATAAGTCTTAAATTCCTTCAATATATCAGCACCTTTTTGTGCATGATTATAATATATATCTATTTGTTTTATGCTATTGTATTTTTTTATTTTCCCTTTAGTTAATTTATTTAATAAAACTAATGCAGATTTTTCTACCAAGTTTAACCCAAATTCACCCTTACCTACATCATGCAATAAAGCTGCTTTAGCAATTCTATTAGTATTTAAGGAAATATTTTTTTTCTTACATATATCTAAAGCATCTTTACAAACACGTATAGAATGATGCTTTTCATTATGGTTTAATTTATTAAATAATTTCATTTCATCTTTATCTAAATATTTATTTACATACTCTGTATCTATTTTCTTAAAATATGATCCTGCTGCCCATACGAATTGTTTAACTCTATATAACGCCATACATTTTCACCTTTACTTTAACATTTACTGTATATTTATAATAACACTATTAATAAAATTTATGAATAGAAATTATTTTAAATAAAATAAAAAAGCTACGAAATACTTCGTAGCTTTGGTGGAGGTAAAGGGAGTCGAACCCTTGACCCCTTGCGTGCAAGGCAAGTGCTCTCCCAACTGAGCTATACCCCCAAAAATGGTGGACCTTCAGGGACTCGAACC
>NZ_JAJNOS010000033.1:0-6988 GCF_021044725.1 Clostridium sp. NSJ-145 | reverse complement strand
TTGCTGAATAACATTATTAACTCTTGGCATAAAAAACCTCCTAAATAGTAGTTATATTATATATTATAACCATATTTATAGAGGTTAATCAAATTTCAACAGTTTATTAAAACAAAGCCTTTTCTTTTTGTCTTATAACATAATTACTAATATTTTTATCATAATCTGGATATAAATAATTTAAACATTGTGCCACTTCTTTTGATACCATTCTAAAAATTCCCATACATAATTCTAAAGATTTCCACATTTCTGTATATGACCCCATATTATATGTAGCAAGAATTTTCTTCCATAATTCAGGTGAAATATATCGTTCTAAAAATTTATAGTTTTTTCCTAGACTAAAACTATAACCTTGCTCTATTCCAACCTTCCATGAAATCATTCGCAGTAATTCCATACGCACAATATTATTTAAATGGTCGATTGCAAATAAAATTTCCTTTCGACATAATCCTTTCACTACATATGTTACAGTATTCCAAAATTCATTACAGCAATCATCAAAAGAACGTGCTGTCGGATGTTCTATATAATAATCTTCATCTGTAGGTACTGGTATATTAGTAACACGATTATCCTTATCTAATAATAATTTTACTAATTTATCCCAAGTAAAATATTCATCTAAAACTTCTAATGGCAATAATGTCAAATCTATTTTAACTCCGTCCCAAAATAACATAAGATATGAATACCCTTTTTCTTCTTTTGGAAACAATTCCATATCCTCGGGTTTTTGCATAATAAGTCTCTCTCCAAAAACATTAAGCCACTCATCACTATTAATAAAACTCTGCATGTCTGTGACAAAAAAAGTAATATCATAATCTTGAAAATCATCTGGTATAATATTAATATTTGTTCTTGAACCTTCTAAAGTAACCACCCTAATTCTATCATCTGCTTTAGCAAAATTAAGTATAGTATCATATATTTGTTTCTCTGTTCTCATTTTCATATCAACTCACTTTTAAAATTATTATTACTTATATTATAACAGAAAAAAGTAAATTTTCTATTGCCTTAGATTTACCTTAAACATAAAATTATTCTTTAAATTTAACCTTGTATCTATTTTATATTTTTTCCTTTTTGGATTTCCATCAATCCTATAAATGCTATTATTTTTAATATCATAGCTTACAGACCAAATTGTATTAGCATCCTTTCTCTATCATAATCACATCTAAACAGTACAAAAATCTTTTTGATTTCTAAATACTTATCCATATCATCAACTACTTAACAAATTGTAATTTAGCGAATAGTAACTTAATTTTCTTTTTTATTAAACATATGGCGTACTTTATCTATTAGATTATTTGGTCTGCGTGATTGAATAACTGGTTCACAAGTAGCAATTTGATAATCTTTTAATTCTGTCAAAAAAACTGCTTGCCCATTTGTATATAGAGTTAAAGTATTACGATATTCATTAATACAACGTGCAGGAATATGTCCTGTAAAAATAACTTCATCATTTTTTGATTGACTTGTTTCAATTATTGCACAATGTTTTTGTGCATCATTATATGCACGAGAAAAGTATTCCTGTGGTGTAAAAAGTATAAACGAAAGATATGGCTCTAATAATTGCGTTCCCGCTTTTTTCAATGTTTGTTCAAGTACAATTGGGGCAAGAAAGCGAAAATCCGAGGGAGTACTAACAGGGCTATAATAAACACCATATTCAAAACATATTTTACAATCTGTCACTTTCCAACCATACAATCCTTGCTCCAGTCCATAATTAATACCTTCTCTTACTGCATTTTGGAAACTTTGATTTAAATAACCGAGTGAAACTTTGCTTTCGTACTGTATTCCACTGCCAATTGGAAGTGGAGTTATTGATAATCCAATTGATGCCCAAAATGGATTTGGTGGTACTTCAATATGAATAGTATAATCTGCCTTTTGTAATGGCTTTTCCAAATAAATTACGGTTGGATCTTCGATTCTTACGTTTATGTGATATTTTTCAATCAACAGAGAACAGATAACTTCTAACTGCACTGTTCCTAAAAAAGAAATGATGATTTCATGTGTTATCGTATCAACATAATAACGTAAAAGAGGATCAGTATCTGCAATTTCTGTAAGAGCATCCAATAATTTTTCTCTCTCTTCTATTTTTATTGGTTCAATTCTTGTTCGTAGTATTGGTACAGTCTTGTCATTCCATACATTGCATGGCAAAAGCTTTTCATTTCCTATAATATCGTTCAATCTTAATGTATTGTTAGGTATAATAAAAATATCTCCAGAACAAACTGTTTTTGTCTGTATCATTTCTCCATTTGAAGGAATATATATTTCTGTAAGTTTCACTTTCTTTTTTTCTGGCAATATAATTGTATCTCGTAAGTGTAATGTTCCACTGTAAAGACGCAAATAAACTAACCTTTGCTTATGGTCTGTATATTCAATTTTAAAAACTCTTCCACATAGTTCTGAATCATTCTCATTCATTTCAGAACAAAAAAGATTTGAAATAGCTTCGATGAGTTGTTGAGTCCCTATATTATTTCTAGCACTTCCATGGTATATAGGAAACAACGAACCTTTTTTAACACACCTATATTCTTCATACATTAATTCTTGTATAGTCAATTTTTCTCCTACAATATATTTTTCTAAAAGTTTATCATTTTTGGAAATTACAGGATCCCAATCATCTAAATCAATGATATTTTTAATTGATATTTCTGGAGTTAATGTTACATTTTGCATAACAATAATATCATTTGAAAGTTTTTCTTTGATATTTTGATAAATATTATTTAAGTTAATTCCATCCTGATCTATTTTATTTATAAAAATAATTGTTGGTATATTCATTTTTTGAAGTGCATGGAATAGTATTCTGGTTTGTGCTTGTACACCATCTTTAGCAGAAATTACTAAAATAGCTCCATCAAGAACTGATAAAGAACGATACACTTCTGTTATAAAATCTGTATGTCCAGGAGTATCTACAATATTGATTTTGTAGTCATTCCAATTAAAAGAAGTAACTGCTGCCTGAATTGTGATTCCACGCTGACGTTCTAAAAACATAGTATCTGTCCTTGTTGTTCCCTTATCTACACTGCCTAATTCTAAAATCGCTCCACTTGTATAAAGCAGACTTTCCGTTAAAGTCGTCTTTCCTGCATCTACATGAGCAAGAATACCAATGTTGATTATTTTCATGGAATTTCCCTCCCTACAAATTTATCTTTTAACTTAAAATCAATATTTGCTAATTTTGTTCTTTTAAACTATTCTCAAAATCAATTATCCACTTTTCTAATGTTTCTACTAATGCTAATTGTTGTTTGAACATTTGTTTTCCAACATTAGGAATATGTTGTCTATGAGATTGTCTTTCATTTAGTAATTCTTTTAATTCTAATATCTTTGATTTTATATTAGAAACAAGAATCTTTTTTTGTTCATCATCTACTAAATCTAAATTCGTGATAATAATATTAAAATCCAAATATAGACTAACATCAGAATTTGAAATATCATTCATAAGTTTATTAAAATAATCATTACCTTTGTTAGTAATAGTATATATTGCTTTATCTGGCATATTTCCCTCTTTCTCTTTATGGCTAACAATATATTCTTTTGATTCTAATTGTAATACTTTCTTATAAATAGACTGTTCACTAATTTTTACCCATCTTGGTATATTACGATATTCTATATTTTTTTTAATATCATAAGCACTTTGTGATTTTTGTTTAATAAGTCCTAATAATACCAAATCTATATTTGACATAATCTCTACTCCTTACTTAATATAATCTGTAACGCCAAGTCTATTTCCAAATGGATCTTCAAACTCGACTGCATTACCAGTTCCAATTTTAAAAGGCTCACTCAAAAATTTTATACCATTATTCAACATTTCTTTATAGAAGATTGCAACATCTTCTACTTCAAACCATATTGTAGGCTTTAAATTCTCAAATTTATTTTTGTCTTTTAAAATTATTGCAGGTTCTTCATTTCCAATATTATAAGCAACCATTCCCTTATCAGAGAAATCAAATTTCTTTTTTAACCCCAATATTTCCTCATAATATCTTTTTGCTTCTTCCATATTATCTACAGGAAGAAAATAGTTGTCATAATTTTTCATATATTTAATGTCCTCCTCACTACTATAAACTGCACCACTATATTTTATAGTAGTTATCGTTAAAAGTCAATATATAATAAAAAAATAGATTAGTTGCACTGAACTAATCTATTTGTATAACTGCCTGTCGTACAAAAAAGACTGTCATTACTGACAATCTTTTCGGTAAATTACTATTTGTTAAATCTAAACTAGCGATTTTTTATCTCATTTTCTATTAAGTAATTTGCTATTTCAAAAGCTTTTACTCGTCTTTTTGCCAAGGTGATTTGTGATTTATATCTTTTTGGATTTTCTTTTGATTCAAGAGTTTTTATTGCTTCTCGTAACTTATGTAGCGTTGAATTAATTTGTCTTTTTGCTTCAATTAAATCTTCTTTAATATATTTCATTATTTCCTCCTCTACAAATTACTATTTATCTGTGTGCTTATTATATCATAAAAAGAGCAAAATTTTACATTTGCTCTTAAAAATTTATAATGATTTTTTATCCATTTATTTCTGTTCCATCTTTAAATTTAAATACGATTGTATCCTTGTCCTTTATTGTAGCACTTTCAAGTAAACTTCCCCACAATAGTCCATCAAACTTTTCAAGAAGTCTTGTTTGTTTTTTTAAGGTATTAATATAGTCTTTTATCATCTGATGCTTTGCAGATTGTTTTGATATCTCAATTTCTAATTGTTCATACTTTGCTTTTGTTTCATCATAAGTTTTTATTATCGCATCATATTCTTTTTTATACTTTTCTTGGTTTTGTGCCACCCTTGAATTCATTTCAATAAGCTCTTGTATTTTTTCAACTTGCTCTGCTAGACTATTCTCCAGTTTTTCTTTTTCTTCTGATAATCCTTTTTTGTTGCATATTTTATCAAGTATTCTTTCAAGGTTAGAAATTATCTCATCCTTATTTTCAATCATTGAATTAACTACATTCACAAATCTACTTTCAATATCATCAGACCTTATTGCAGGTGTTTTACAATTTTCCTTTCCAGAATATTTCCTATTGCATTGATACATTATTTTCCTGTACTTATCATTTGAATGCCATACCTTAGCTCCATAGCTACCACCGCATTCTCCACACTTAATTCTTGATGTCAAAATATCAGTTCCACTATATTTACCATTTAGCATCAATCTTCTATCCATTTCTAACCTAACCATCTCAAATGTATCTGGTTCTATAATTGCTGGATGGTTATTTTCAACATAGTATTGTTGTACCTCACCATTATTTATTTTTTGTTTTTTGGTTAAGAAGTCTGGTGTGTAATACTTTTGAAGTAGTGCCTCACCCTTATACTTCTCATTTGTAAGAATACTCCTAACTGTTGAAGCGTGCCACTTTTGTTTATGTCCTGGCGTTTCTATACCATCATTGGTTAAACCTTTTGCTATTGCTACTGCAGTTGAACCAGATAAATACTCTCGATATATTCGTTTTACAATTACAGCTTGTTCTTCATCTATAACAAGGTTTCCATCTTCCCCTCTTTTGTATCCTAGGAAATTTCCAAATGGCACAGTTACTTTACCATCTGCAAATCTTTTTCTGTGCCCCCATTTAACATTCTCTGATATGGATCTACTTTCTTCTTGAGCTAATGAACTCATTATTGTAAGTAATAATTCTCCCTTACCATCAAATGTCCAGATGTTTTCTTTTTCAAAATAGCATTCACAACCTATATCTTTCAGCTTTCTTATTGTTGTTAAACTATCTACTGTGTTTCTAGCAAACCTTGAAACTGACTTTGTGATGATTAAATCAATGTTTCCTGCTAATGCTGATTTAACCATTTTATTAAATCCTTCACGATGCTTTGTAGATGTTCCACTTATACCTTCATCAGTATAAACATCAACAAATTCCCAATCATCTCTTGATTTAATATAGTTTGTGTAGTAGTCAACCTGTGCCTCATAACTCGTTAATTGTTCTTCCTGGTCTGTTGAAACCCTAGCATATGCAGCGACTTTTCTTTTTTTCTTATTTGTAATTGGTACTGCATTATACAAGTTTACTGATGCAGGTATCTTTCTAACATTCTTTGGCATTTTTTCTCGCCTCCAGTGTTTTTAATCTTTTTTCTGTGGTTGTACGTTTTCTTTCTTCATTCCATCCTCTTTGCCTTGCAGTCGAATGCCATTCTTGTTTTATAACTCCTCCATCATAAGGATAGAACTCTATCATATCTTCTCCAATTGGTACAACCTTTTCAATTGTTTCATCAAATAAGTCAGAGTCAAATTCATTCCAACCTAAAGCATTACACGCTGCGATTTTCAATTCTTCTTCTGGTATAACCTTAGCACCGCAATACTTCGCACCTTTTTCACTTTTAGTTCGACATACCCAAACATAATAGGTATAATCTTTTCCCATTCTGTTTTTCTTACCACTTCTTCTATAACTCTTGCCACATAGTGGGCATTTAACTTTGGAAGTAAAACAAGTAATGTGTAGGGATTGGTTTGCCCTTTGACCTAGTTTATTTCTTCTTTCAAATTCTTTTTGAACAGCCTCATATTGCTCCATTGATATAATTGCCTCGTGGCTATTTTCAACATAGTATTGATTAAGTTCTCCATTATTTTTCTTTTCCTTTTTTATTATAGGATCAACAATATAGTATTTTTGTAGTAGTAAATTGCCAGTATAAGTGATGTTACTTAATATTTCACGTACACTTGATGGGCTAAATTTACCACCTTTATATGGTCTTATGTCAATATTTTGGACACAAAAAGTCAAACTTTTTTATGCTGCACTTCTAGCTAATAATTCACATTGATCTGGAGTCATGTAATTAATAGAAGAGTGTAGCCTTTTTCTGT
>NZ_JAJNOS010000032.1:0-8977 GCF_021044725.1 Clostridium sp. NSJ-145 | reverse complement strand
CTTTGAGTCTTTTTAAATAGACTCTCAAAAGAATTGCTGGATTTATTTTAACTATATTCTGTTCAATTTTCAAAGACCATATTTTGTTATCGCTTCAAGCGACTTCCTTATCTTATCACCCACTCAACTTTATGTCAACAACTTTTTTTCAAAGTTTTTTTGACTTAGTTTCGTTAGCAACGAGACTTATCTTATCACTTATCAAAACAACTGTCAAACACTTTTTTATCTTATGTTTTTGTTGTTTCGCATCAGCGACGAGATTTATCTTAACATTCTTCCTACATTATTATTCACAATTTTAATTTAATTATTCTACATTATCCACATTTTTTTCTTTTTTTCTCTATAATTCTTATTTTTCCTATTATTGATATACTAGGTAGCGTTTCTGCCAATAAACATTATTTTTCTTTATTGTTTTATTAATTTCGTAAGTTTATAATACTTGTATGCTATATAGGTAAAATTATTTATTGAGGTGATATTAATGAAAAAAATACTTAATAATGACTGGCAAGACTTATTAGAAGAAGAATTTAATAAAGATTATTATTTATCTTTAAGGAGTTTTTTGGCTAAAGAATATAAAGAGAATACTATTTATCCTGATAAATATGATATTTTTAATGCATTGCATTTTACTCCATACAAAGATGTTAAAGTAGTAATATTGGGTCAAGACCCTTATCATGGCCCTAATCAAGCACATGGATTAAGTTTTTCAGTAAATCCTAATGTACCTATCCCCCCTTCCCTATTAAATATATACAAAGAGTTAAAATCAGATTTAGGATGCTATATACCAAACAATGGCTATTTAAAAAAATGGGCTGATCAAGGTGTTCTACTCCTTAATACCTCATTGACTGTTAGGGCTAGTCAAGCTAACTCTCATAAAAATATCGGTTGGGAGACCTTTACTGATAAAATAATTTCCTTAGTAAACGAAAAAGAAGATCCTGTAGTTTTTATACTTTGGGGAAATAATGCAATTAAAAAGAAATCCCTTATAACAAATAAAAGACATCTAATACTTACGTCTGTACATCCTAGTCCATTATCTGCATCTAGAGGCTTCTTTGGAACTAAGCCATTTTCTAAAACAAATAGTTTTTTAGAATCAGTAAATAAAACTCCTATAGATTGGCAAATAGAAAATATATAAAAAAATGGTCGCTTAAATAAACTGATTACTTGATTAATCTTTTTCAAAATTAAGTTACAGTATATTTAAACGACCTCTTCTTATCGTAAAATTTATGTATATATTTTAATATTCAATCACTAATTCTATTTCTTTTATAAATAGAATATATAAATGCTGATAAAATTCCAATTACTCCACCAGCAGCAAAAGTTAAAGTTATGTTTCCTATAATAGCTCCAACTAAAACTCCAGTGCCTACCCCTATAGCTATTCCTTTAGTTAAATATTCATAATCTTTATCTGAAAGTATCATTTTTTCTAAAAACTTAACCATAATTACCTCCTCAGAATTCTATACTTAAATTATATAGTATAATTATTAATAATTTCTTACTTAAAAGTTAACTTTACCTAAATATTATTTATCAATTGCTTATACATATTAGACGCATTAGATATCCAATTAGTTCCTTATATTTATAATTTTTATTTATTTCATATCATTAGGATAATTATAAAATACTAGTTAAGTTACTCTTGATATTAAAATGAAAATATTCTAATAAATTTGAGTATTAATTAGAAAAAATAGAAAAAAGCAACTTACGAATGTAAGTTGCTTCCTGGTGGCTCGACCAGGAATCGAACCAGGGACACGAGGATTTTCAGTCCTCTGCTCTACCGACTGAGCTATCGAGCCTTAACACAGACAATTATACCAAATAACTTATATTATGTCAAATAAATTTATTTAATTTTATAATATGTATTTTTTGTAATTATAAAAATATACTTGTAATATATAACACTTTATATCGGAGGTTAATTTGCAATTCGTAATTTTTATAATTCTTATATCTGCTATAGCAGGAGTATATTTATATTATGATCAACAGCTTGCTAAAGTAAAAAAGCAATTAATGATTACTTCTAATCAACTTAGGAAATGTAAAACTCAACATAGATCATTAGCGACCATTGATAAGCCTCTAAATATTAAATTTATTAATCCTTCTTCTCAAATTGGGATAACTAATACAAGTGCTAAGTTATATCTAGCTCCGACACTAGATTCACCTAAGTTAAATACCTTATCAATAAAAATGGAAGTTAAAATTCTTGATAGTGCATTAGTAGATAATCTACTTTGGTTTTATGTTAATCTTCCAATTGATAGCGACATTAATTGTAGAGGATGGATATCTAAAAATGATTTCTCAACAATTTTTCCAAACTCTAATTCGATGGTTAAATAATTAAAAAATCTAAAAGTACAAAATGCTTAAAAGCATAAGTACCTTTAGATTTTTTAAGCTTGTATATTTTTTAAATATTTCCTGACGTAACTTGTCTTACCATAACTAATAAATATATAACTATTATAAAAATAAAATATATATTAAATACATTTTCTTCATTGTTTTTTCTATAGAAAATTTCTTTACTTATTGTTCCTCGTTTTATATTATCCTTCTTAAGCTTCTTTATTAAAAGATATGCTATATAAGCGAATAATATTGCCATACATCCATATTGAAACGTTAATATTAATTTTTCTCCTAATGAAATTGCTTTTAAACTAATTTCAGAGTCTACATTAGATGGCAAAAATGATACTATCTTTTGTATAGTTATTGATGTTCCATTAATAATAAAATGCATTATTGCCGAAGCAAAAATACTATTGGTTATTCTTACTACTAATGCTAAAATAAATCCTAATGCTGTAGCATAAAGAAACTGTTGTGGATCTAAATGCATTATTCCAAATAAAAGTCCTGTTGCAATACAAGCTACATATATGTTCTTATTATCATATCCTGATAACACTATACCTCTTATTGTTATTTCTTCTGTTATTGCCGGAAGTACTGCTATCAATAATAATAATATCCAATAAGGAGTATTTACAATTTCTCCAACAAAATTTCCTATCTCATTTTCAAAAAAGAACTGTGATATTAAAGAAAAGAAAGTCATTATAGGCTGACATACAAAAGCTAAACATATAACAATAAAAATATCCTTTATATGCAGTTTATTTAATCTTAATACCTTTTTGGGTGATTGCTTAGTAATTAATAAGTATATTAATGCTGGTACTATAAAAATTATTATGTGATTTATTGTTAACATCCATCTTATATCATTTATATTTAAAGCTCTAAAAAGTATATATACTGGTAAAAATAGTTGTAATAACATAATTATTAAAAAATAAATATTAGCCTCTTTTATTTTCTTCATAAATTCCCTCCCCAACATAGATAATATAGTAATAATTTGATTTAAGATTGTATAATACTCATCTTATTTGTTAATAATATTTAATGAAGTAAATTATACTTCATAATTAATCGCCTCTCCCCCATTTTATTTATATACAAAAATAATCCCTTTAATAACATTTAAATTTAGAGGGATTATTTTTTATTTTATAAATATCCTCTTTTAGTTAATAAATCTATAAGCATCTTTAACGCAGAAATTGTAGTTTCTTTTCTAATTTCATTTCTTTCTCCAGTAAAATTAAATTTTTTCACTACTGTTTCTCCATTTAAATATATTCCTATATATACTAATCCTACAGGTTTTTCAATTGACCCGCCTCCTGGCCCAGCTAAACCTGTAGTTGAAATTGCTACTTTTGATCCACTTACCTTTGCAATTCCATTAACCATTTCTCTTGCTGTTTCTTCACTTACAGCGCCATATTGTAATAATGTCTCTTCTCTTACGCCTAGTCTACTTATCTTTGCTTCATTTGAATATGTTACAGATCCCTCTAAATAAGCAGCTGATATTCCTGGGTATGATATTAATTTAGCTGCAACCATACCACCCGTACATGATTCTGCTGTGGAAATCGTTAAGTGATTTTTTATCAAAATTTCACCAATAATATATTCCAGATCTTTATTGATATCTATATTTTTCATATTATAACTTCCTCACATATCTAAATATTCTTAATTTAAATTATATACTCTTTACAAATAAAGGTATATAATAATTAACAATAAAAATCTCTAAAGCATTGTTGTGCTTTAGAGTTATGTACTATCTATATTTATTAGCTGTTATATAATAATCTCCACCACTACTTATTCCTTGCTCTAAAATATTAAAATCATTTTCTTTTAACATTGAGGTAATTATGCTTATATGCTGTTTATTCTTCGTATCTAATGTTATAGTAAAGTTATCATTCTTATCAACTATTCCCATATAATCATGAATATCACTATATTCTCCAAGTCCTAATGCTCCTCTTATATCCATCTTATAATCAGACATATCTTACCTCCATTTCTTGCAGCTTATTTTTACAAACTCTTTACATATAATTATTTTATGTAAGAATTATTTATTTATTCATAAAATAATAAAAAAGCTACCATATAGGTAGCTTTTTTATTAAGCTTCTTCCTTTAATCTCTTAGCTTCATCTAGTATTTTAGAAACTTCTGTTGAAGGAACTTCTTCATATCTAGCAAACTTACTTACATAGCTTCCTCTTGCTTGGGTCATTGACCTTAAATCTGTAGAATAATTAAACATTTCAGCCATAGGGACTTCAGCAATAACTTTTTGAAGCTTTCCTTCTTGCTCCATACCTATAACTCTTCCTCTCTTCTTATTTATATCTCCCATTACATCTCCCATATATTCGTCTGGTATTAAAATTTCCACACTCATAATAGGTTCTAATAATACAGGTTTAGCTTCTTCTAATCCTTTTTTGTAAGCTATTGAAGCTGCTATTTTAAATGCCATTTCAGATGAATCTACAGGATGATAAGATCCATCATATAAAGTTGCTTTTAAGCCTATAACAGGATATCCTGCTAAAACTCCATTTGATAAACAATCTCTTAATCCTTTTTCAACTGCTGGAATAAAGTTTCTTGGTACAGCTCCTCCAACTACTTTATCAACAAATTCTAAATCAAGTTCTCCATCATTTCTTGGTTCAAATATAATTTTAACATCTCCATATTGTCCATGCCCACCTGATTGTTTTTTATGTTTTCCTTGGACATCTGCTCTACCTTTAATAGTTTCTCTATAAGGTACCTTAGGTTGTTGTAGCGTAACATCAGCTCCAAATTTATTTTTTAATCTACTAGCTATAACTTCTAAATGAGTTTCTCCTAATCCCCAAACTACAGTCTCTGCATTTTCTGTATCTCTTTCAACCTTAAATACAGGATCTTCTTCTGATAATTTAGACAGTGCTAAAGATATCTTCTCTTCATCACCTTTAGCCTTAGGTAAAATAGACATTGGCATTACTGCTGTTGGAAAATTAATCTTGTCATACATTATATTGAAATCTTGACTACATAAAGTATCTCCAGTACCTGTATATTGAAGTTTAGCAACTGCTCCAATATCTCCAGCAATTATTTCTTGTACTGGAACTTGATTTTTTCCCCTCATAAAGAATAAATGATTTAATTTTTCTGTTTTTTCCTTATTAGAATTTAAAACGTTAACATCGCCATCTATCTTTCCTGTTATTACTTTAAATAAAGATATTTTGCCAACAAATGGATCAGCTATAGTTTTAAATACCATCGCAGAAAATGGCTTATCATCTCCTACTTTTATGAAAACCTCTTCACCATTGCTTGAATTTTTTGCTTTTTGTGATAATGAATATTCCGGTGATGGAAAACAATTTACTATATTATCTATAAATGATTTTATTCCTACTAACTTAGTAGCACTTCCACATAACACTGGTGCTATATCTCCTTGAGCACAACCTTTTACTAATCCTGAGTAAAGATCCTCATCACTCAATTCACCATCGTTTAAATATTTATCTAAAAGTTCCTCATCAGTTTCAGCTATAGATTCCATTAACATTTGTTTACATTCATCAACTTTATCAACTAAATCTTCTGGAATATCTATATTTTCACACTTTAAAGTCTTCTTATCAACTTTTATAGCAGTTTTTGAAATTATATCTACAATTCCATCAAAATCATTTTCTCTTCCTATTGGATATTGAATAGGAACAACACTCATACCAAACTTTTCTTTTAATTCATCTAAGGTTTTATCAAAGTGAGAATTTTCCCTATCTAACTTGTTTATAAAAAATGCTCTTGGTAATTTGATTTTATTGCAGTAATCCCATGCTTTTTCAGTTCCTACTTGAACTCCTGATACACCACATACAACAATTGTTGCAATGTCCACAGCTCTCATTCCTTGAACCATTTCTCCCTGAAAATCAAAATATCCAGGCATATCAACTAAATTTATCTTGGTATCACCATTTTCAAGATAAGCTATAGATGTTGATAATGATATTCCTCTTCTCTTTTCTTCTTGATCATAATCCATTACCGTAGTTCCATCTTCAATCTTACCTAATCTGTCAGTGGTATTAGCATAATATAATAGTGCTTCTGCTAAAGATGTCTTTCCTGTAGCTCCGTGTCCTATTAAACCTACATTTCTTAGATTTTTAATGCTATAGTCTTTCATAATACATCGATAATACTTATAGTAGTATTATCTTTCACCCACCTTTCTTATATGAATTTGTTTGGATTGCTTTCATCTAAATTACTAAATATTATTGATTATATAGTTAATTTTTATGAAATTATATTCTAAAATAGTACTTATACATAATTGCCTATTCATGATTAATTTTCCTAATTATTATAAAATTATTCCCAATTTATATAAGAGTAATCATTTGAATATTACCCTATGTAAGTAATTTATATATTAAGTGGTTCATATTATTACTAACTTTCATTTAAATATTTATAAAAAAACAAGACTTACACACAATAATTAATCTTATGTACAAGCCTTGCTCTAATTCATTTTTACTTAACTTCAAATTTATTACTAATATAATTCTATTAATAGACTTTTATATTTAATTATAATTAGTATACTAATTAATAACTTGCGTTAAGTTTATTCTCTTTTTTCTTATTTATCTTAATCTTTATATTTACAATAATCATAGCTAATAAAGCTCCAGCTGAATCAATTAAAACATCTCTAAATGCCATCGCCCTTCCTGGAATAAAATATTGGTGTATTTCATCCGTACAAGCATAAAAAAATGAAAATATAAAAGAATAAAAAATAGTATTTTTTATATTTAAATAACATTTCATAACATTAATACTTAAGAAATACAATATAAAATATTCTGTGAAATGAGCTGTTTTTCTTACTATAAATGTTGCAAGCTCACTTAATTCATTGTTTAAATCTATTCCTATAAACTGAAATAATTTCAATACTAATCCACTTTGTTTACTAGATACATCTCCTGGTTGATTTGACATATAAAATATCAATCCCATCCAGAATAATAACGCAATCCATCGTATTATTAATCTTCTGTTTCTCATTTTATTCTCCTAATTATTTTTACACTTTATCTATTAAATATTTATTTACATATGCTAAAGATTCTTCAATAGTACTTTGTCCTCTTTCTAAATCTTGAATTCTCATTTCTAAATTACAAACCCTTTGTTCTATTAAATACATAACCTCTTTTATATCACTTAAAAGTTTAATTTCATAAGAAACTTGTACTCCATCTGAATCTATATATACCTTTTCTGGTGTAGAGCCACACTCAGCACATTTAACATAGACTCCTTCTCTATCTAAATCTCTAAATACTTTAAATGTATCATTATTACATTTGGAACAATTCGATAACATTGTAAAATCATAATAGCTAATATCAATTTCATATTGACTTCCGCAGTTCTTACAAGTTAATTTAAGATTATTATTATCAGTCTCTATAAAAAATGTATTCCCGCTACAACCTTCTTTTTCGCATACCACAGTTCTTATCATAAAGATTGCCTCCTCATTTATTTATGGTAATATTATTACCTAAGAAATTAATATGCTAAAATTTATACATATATGATAATAATTTAATTTATATACTTATATAACAATACTATTCTATTTTTTATGCTCCATTTTATTATTTAGATTCTTTATTTTCTAGTAATAACTCTATCTCTATTTCTATGTTTTTAATGTCTTTATCTATCTTGTCCGTATTTTTATTAGCTAACACTAATTCCCGCTTTTTTAATTTTAATTCTTTAAGTCTCAATTCTAGTTCTTCCCTATTATTCATCCTGACTCAACTCCCCATATTAAATATTATTTCTAAATAATATTTTATTACCTCTCTATAACATTAATTATATCTCATTTTTATTATATTCCCATAAATAAAATGCACAAATTTTAGATATATTACGACATTTTATTAAATTTTTACAAAATAAAAAAGCTACGAATTACTTCGTAGCTTTGGTGGAGGTAAAGGGAGTCGAACCCTTGACCCCTTGCGTGCAAGGCAAGTGCTCTCCCAACTGAGCTATACCCCCAAAAATGGTGGACCTTCAGGGACTCGAACCCCGGACCTACCGGTTATGAGCCGGTTGCTCTAACCAACTGAGCTAAAGATCCTTATTACCTGGCAACGTCCTACTCTCCCACACAGTCTCCCGTGCAGTACCATTGGCGCTGTAGAGCTTAACTTTCCTGTTCGGAATGGGAAGGAGTGTTTCCTCTACGCCATCATCACCAGATTTACATACTTATTATACTATCCACCATAATTTTTGTCAACACTTTTTTTCAAAGAATTTTATTCTCTGAAAATTGCACATGAATTTTATATTTTTTATTGGTCAAGCCCTCGACCTATTAGTATCAGTCAGCTAAATACGTTACCGCACTTACACCTCTGACCTATCAACCTTGTGTTCTTCAAGGGGTCTTACTAGCTTATGCTATGGG
>NZ_JAJNOS010000031.1:0-9321 GCF_021044725.1 Clostridium sp. NSJ-145 | reverse complement strand
TCTATATCTTTAATAAAGGATTTTAAAATTAGAAGACCAATATATGTATAAAAGGTAAAATTTGTTTTGATTTTACTATTTTTAGTGTACAATTAATATAATGATTGATGAACAATTGTTATATATTGTGATTTAACTATATCATAGGGAAGGATATAAAATTATATGGAAAATAAAAAGCGTAATATAATATTTATTATATTTGCCGTAATTATGGGGATTTTTATGTTATTAGTGGATGTATTTTTATCAATAAATAATTTCAAACTTATGTTAATAGCAGGTGTTGGAATACTTTTATCTATTTTTATAATATTACAAATTAATAAAAAAGAAGCAGAGGATAGAGAAAATAAGTAAGAGTAAATATTTATATTAAATCCTTTATTTAGTTCGTAATTTTAGTATATTACGATTCAAATAGGATGTCCATTTGGACATCCTATTATGTTATGCTAATTTCAACACTATTTTAAAACAAAGCCTAAATTTTATAAATTTATATTTTATAGGAAGATACATTAACTTGTATTATAAAGATAAAGGAAATTTTAAAATCTATATTTCTTTATATATAGTGATATCAGTATTATTATTTTTATCAAACCATATATTAACAGTTGTTTTTGGATTTTATTTTAATACATTTATAAGTTATGATTCAATATTTGTATTATTAGGAGCATTAACTTTATTTATGGCATTTAAAAATATAAATATTGATTCTAAGGTAATAAATAACTTAGCTATGGGGTGCTTCGCTGCATATATAATTCATATGAATCCAGTTACAAGTAATTATATTTTTAATAATTTATTAAGCGTAAAGAAGCTTACTGGTGTAATATATATTTTAGCCTTATTTATAATGCCAATGATTATATTTTTAGTTTGTTTTGCAATTGAAAAAATTAGGATTAAATTGATGTCAAATATAGAAGAAAAAATGGTTGAGTTCATACAAAATATATATAATAGGTTTATTATATATAAATCAATAACTAGTAGTGAATTTGAGCAATAGTAGTAATAATTAAATTAATTGTAAAGAAAAAATGTTGATTTGAATATAAACTATTAAATAATATAAAAGTTCATGCATTGAATAAATGTGGTGAATAATAGAAAAAAGAATATTAAGTAATTCATTAGAAGAAGAACACATTAAAAAGAATAAAATAAATTTTAAAAGAAAACATTGCAATAATATGCAGTGTTTTTTATTTACTCCTTTTTATTATCATCAAAACTTATATCCTTAGAAATCATTGAAGGAGTTAAACCGCAAAACTCATCATCTTCATTATTTTCATAATCTTTTAAATAGTTTTCTTTAGTAAGCTCTGCCAAGTTATATGAATGGGTATATGAATCCTGATCATTATATTTAAAGTAAGCCCAATTATTATAAAATTTTATTACTTCAATTATGTCGTCTTTAATTAGTATACCTAATGGTTTAGAGATTAATTTAGGTTTGTCCGTAATAAGTGCAAAGGTTGTTGTAACTTTGTATAGAGACATAACGGGTTCCTCCTTAGTTTTTTTATTTATCAAATATAATTTTTTTAATACATAATATGAGGAAATGTTATCTAATGTTACTGTGGGATTTAGTGAATATCAATTACATGTTTAGACGAATTTGTTGATTATATTAATAAATATGTAAATTATGATGATAGAGAATTGATGACAAACAGGATTGGAAGAATAACTGGGAAGCTTAAGGATTTAGCTTTAGAGGAAGACATTTGTGTAGTATTAGTAGCTCAAGCGAATAGAGGTGTAGATAAAAAAAGTGGGGAAATACTTCTAGATAGATTAAGTACAAGTGATATTCAAGACAGTGTTAGGATTGAACAAGATAGTGACCAAGTCATTGGATTATATAGAGATTTAAAGCTTGATGATAAAGCTTATAGAGATTTTATGCTTAAAAAATGTAAGATAGATTATTATTCAATGGATGCAGATAAAAATCCTAACTGCATAAATGCGATTATAATGAAAAATAGACATGGGGAAATAGGAACTAGTGCGTTGAAGTGGGAAGGTAAATGTTCTAGAGTAAGCAATTTTTAATTATATTAAACTTAGAAAGAAATTAGGAAGTTATTAGATTTGGGTATGGTAATTATATATCCAAATCTTTTTTTATATCAGTATTTAGTAACTAAAAATTTAATTTAAAGAGTTATAAGATTATAAATAAAAAATGTAGAAATATGACTTATTGAAAATAATGTAAATAAGTAAAAATACTGGTATAATATGTAAATAAGAGTTATGTATGATATGGGGGAAAAAGTATGGATAATACACAAAGACAAATCATATACATGTTAAGTGCGGCAATTAGAAAGAAAAATGTTAAGTTTAAAAGTGATGAAAAGATAAATTGGAATGAAGTATTAGAAGAATCAGAAGCTCATAAAGTAACACCGCTTATATATTCAAGCATAAATAGAGCAGAAGCATTAAATATAATGGATGAAAGTACATTAAGTACATTAAAAAAGAATGTATTTAAATCTAGTATTACACAGTCATCACATATAAAAAATGTAGCTTCAGTTCTAGAAAGGTTTAATAATGCAGGAATTCCTATAATAGTTTTAAAGGGGTTAGTGGTTAGAGATTATTATCCAATACCTGACCTTAGAACTATGTGTGATGCAGATGTACTTGTTCATGAAGAGGATTTAGAAAAAGTAAGCGCTCTTATGATTTCTTCGGGCTTTAATCAAATTAAGGAAAAGGATGATCATGGCGCACATATAGTTTTTTATAAAGGTAGTACTGTGTTTGAAGTTCATTGGACTTTAATAAATGATAGGTTCTTCAAAGGCGATAAGTCATTCGAAGACAAACTATGGGATGATGCTATGGATGTTACTGTTGGTGGAGTAAAAACTAAATCACTTTCATTAGAAGATTTAGCAGTTCATTTATGTACACATATGGCAGTTCACCTTGCTTATAGTGGATTTGGAGTAAGACAATTAACAGATTTAGTAGTATTAGTTGAGAAAAAAGGTCACTTGATAGATTGGAAAGCATTCTTAAATAAATCAAAGGAATGTGGAGTATATACTTTTGCTATAGCTATTTTTAATATATGTAACAGGCTATTTGATATGGAAATGCCTAAAGAGATAAAAGGTGAAAAGAATATAAAAAATAAATATATTGAACAGCTTATACAAGATATATTTGATAGTGGAGTTCATGGTAAGAAGAGCAATGATAGAGTTTTTGCAGCAGAATTTGCATTTGATCAGGGAGAAGGTGCAGCAGATGGAAGTGTAAGCATAATTAAAAAGTTCATGAAATTATTATTTCCACCAATAAGCCAAATGAGCGATAAATATAACTACGCAAAGAAATTTATACTTTTAGCTCCAATAGCTTGGATACATCACTTAATAGAGGGTATTTTAAATAAGGACTATAATTTTAGCAGTAAGATGAAGATGGCTACATCAACTGTATCTGTAGCTAATAAGAGGAATAAATTACTAAAAGAATTAGAATTATAAAATTTAGTGAATGAGAGGTTAATAATGGAAGATATACAAAATCAGTTTGTAAGGATACTTTCAGATTCACTTAAAGAAGAAAAACCTAGTATATATACAGATATTAAATGGGAACAAGTATTAGAGTTAATAGAGAGGTATAAAGTAGAAGGAATAGTATACGAAAATATAAAAAATAATGATTTGACAACAATAGTATCAGAAGAGATACTAAATAGATTAAAAATAAAGGTAAATCTAATTGAGGAAGACCAAAAGAAAGTTATAGTACAACTAGATAAAATATCAAAAGCTTTTAATAATAATGAGATTTCATTTATTGTTTTAGGAAATCTAGCTACTAAAGAATTATATTATTATCCAGAAATGAGAGAATGTAATAAGATTGAACTGCTAATCCAAGAGGAAGATACTGAAAGTGTTAAAGCATTGTTGTTTGCATCAAATTATAAAATATTAGAAGAAAATAAAGATGAATATAAAATTACTTTTATTGACGATAAAGAAAGTGAATTAATTATTTATTATCATTTATGCAATAAAAATGACGAAAATAAAGAATTAATCATATATGAAAGAACGGTATGGAAAAGAGCTATAAAATTAGAATTAGGACAAACTGAAGTACTTTCTTTAGATTATGAAGATTTTGCTGTAAGACTATGTATGCAGATAGAAGATAATATATATAAGGGCACAAATGATTTTAAAGAACTATGTGATTTAGCCATGTTAGTGCAAATTAAAGGTAAATTAGTAAATTGGGATAGCTTTTTAATGAAAGCTGGAATGTATGGAGCAGAAAAATCTAGTTTAATAATATTTATATTATGTAACAAGCTTCTTAAAGTAGATATTCCAAAAGACTTTGATATTAAAAAGATAAATAATAAAAAATATGTTGATGCGTTAATAAATGAAATATTTAATGATAGTTTTAATAAAGAAAGTAAGGAAGAAATAGCAGCTATGGTTTGCACAGATAAAGAGATAGAAGAAAGCAATAATTTAATTATAAAGTATGTAATGAAAACAATAAATAAAACTAAAGAGTGGATAAACGAATTAAATTCCCCAGTAACTAGAGAAAAACTATTAGAATGGATGGAAATATAGGTGTGAATAAATATTCACAGATCAAAAGTAGACTATGTCGAATCCAGAAGACTGCTAAGCAGTGACTAGGATAGTGTGCTTTGCTACAATTAAAAGAGTATAAAATTGGTAAAAAAGCTGCGATTTTTCGTAGCTTTTCCTGTTATAAAAATAATAAATAATATTAGGACTAGGAGAAATATAATGAAGATAAGTAAAAATAAAAAAATAATTATTTTAGCAATGATAGTTTTAATAGCTATTATATTAGTTGCTAATTTAGGAAATTTTCTTATAGTAAATGATGAATTGCATAAAGCAGATGCAATAGTAGTATTTAGTGGAGATAATGGTCCAAGAACAGAGAAAGGTGTTGAAATTTTAAAAGAAGGATTAGGAGATTACTTAATATTATCAGGCGGAATAGTTTATGATGATGTAACTATGGCAGAGCTTATGAAAAATCATGCCATTAAACTAGGGGTTCCAAAAGAAAAGATACTAATAGATGACAAAGCATCAACAACACATGAAAATGCTGAATTTACTAAGGAAATTATAGAAGAAAATAACTTTAAATCAATAATAGTAGTTACTTCAGAATACCATTCAAGAAGATCAAAATTAGCTATGGAAAAAGTCTTAAAAAATACTTCAATAGATGGACAACAGGTTAAAGTTATGATTGCTCACGCAACAGAAGAAAAGTTTACAACAAAATGGTGGACAAGTGGAAATAGTATATTGATTCTTATAAGTGAGTATTTAAAACTTATGGGATATTGGACAAAAGGTTATATATAAGAAGCTTTAATAGAAGAATTAATTATATTTAAAAAATATAAAAAATATTAAGTTTTAAAATCTATAAGAAATGAATAAATGTGAATATATGTAGAAATAAAAAGGAATTTATGACATAGAAATACTAGAAAATATTTACAAATTATGGTAGAATATAAATATCGGTTGATCAACGGAATTAAAACTTACTAACTACTTTACGGTACCAAAATTAGAGTATGGTGTGGGTTTGAAAATTTTTGTTTATAGATAGGAGAGAATAATAATGAAAAAGAATTGGAACAATCCAGAATTGAAAGATCTAAAGTTAATACAAACTAGAAATGATGAATGTGTAGATCAGACTAAGCCAGAAGATGGTATTGAAACAACATGTTATTGTGCATATGCGGATCCAAGTATTTTTAATTGTAAATACAGAGTGTTTGATTGGACATGTTTAAAATATAAATGTACTTATAATCCAAGTCAAGCAACATCATAATTAATAAGTTGAAAATGTAATTAATATTATAGGAAAACTACGATTTTAGTAGTTTTTCTATAATAGATATATTTGTAGGAAGATATAACTAAGTAGATTTTATTTTAAAATATATAAATTTTAAGATTAGATAGTGGAGAAATTTTGAGATAAAAAAGAATTGGAACAATCCAGAGTTAAAAGAGCTAGAATTAAATAAGACTAAAGAATAAACTTGTTATTGTGAACAAGGAGAAGTATTGGCAGTCGCAATTGGAGAAAAGAAACACAGAGGTGGACATCATCACAATTAAGGAAATTCATGTCCAAACCAACCGATAGTTAAATCAGCACCACCAATATTGATACCAGAATGTGGTGAGTAAATACTAACATTCTCTTAAGATTTAGTTAGATTAAATATCAATATACGACTTTAGTTGGTATATTGATATTTGAAAAAATGATATATATATATAATAAAGGTATATTTAATTTAAGTGAGGGGTACTATGTACAATTATATAGTTTACGGATTAAAGATTAAATCAGATATTAAAATTAAAGAGTTTATAAAAAGTGAGAATGAAAATAATGACATAGATATTGTTTTAGGGCAGGCACCTGATGATATTAAGAGTATGATATCTAAGGGAAGTAGAAGTTCTTATTCTAAGACAAACGTATGGTTTCATATAGATAATATTGCTACCTATTACATAACTAATGGTAAAACTATATTGGTTGAGCCATGTGAAAATCATGATGAAACATTACTTAGAGTTTATTTAATGTGTAGCTGCTTGGGATTTATAATGCTTCAAAGAGAGCAAGTTGCAATTCATGGAGGAGTTATAAATATTGATGGTAATGCTGTAATATTTACAGGGGATAGAGGGACAGGTAAATCAACTTTAACAACAGCTTTAAGAAATAAGGGATATCAATTTATTTCTGATGATGTAGCCGCTACTTATTTTGATAAAGTACCTTATGTGTATCCAGGGTTTCCATATCAAAAGTTATGTGATGATGCTATGGATAGTCTTGGGTATGAAAGAGAAGGGTTATCAACAATCGTTGGAGAAGATAAGGTAAAATATATAGTTCCAGCTTTTGATAGTTTTTATGATAAATCAGCTCCGTTAACATCAATAGTTAAGCTAGAGGTAGGAGATGTTGATAAGGTAACTATAGATAAAGTAATAGGTCAAGAAAAGTTAATGTTAATAATGAAGAATGTATATAGGCAAGAATTTTTAGGATTTATGGGAGGTATGACTCCTGTATTTATAAAAAAATGCGTTGATATTGCAAAAAATATAACATGTTATAAGGTTACAAGACCTAAAGAAGGTTTTACAGTAAATGAACAAATAAATCTTATTGAAGATACTTTTATTAATATAGAAGAAAAAGCAATTTAATTAATATGAGAGGATGGATTAGATATGAATTTTAAATTAGTAAAGGAAATAGAATTAGAAACTAAAATAAGTAAAAATTTTGATATTGATGATACAGATCTTGATGGAGAAAAGGTAATGATGAACCTTGATAAAGGACAATATTTTATGATGAATGAAGTAGGAAGTAGAATATGGGAAATTATCGAAACTCCAATACACGTTAAGGGAATAGTTGAAAAACTACGTGAAGAATATGATGTTGATGAACAAACATGCACTGACAAGGTTTTAGAATTCTTAAAAAGTTTAAATGAGGCTGATTTAATAAAAGTGAGTTAATGTTTAAATAATGGAATCAACGTTGTTAATACAGTTGATTTTCTACATATAAAATTTGTAAATATATGGAGAAAACATATGAGTAAAGTAAAAATATTATTAAAAAAGTGCAGGACATTTATAAATTTAGATAGTAAATTGAAAATTGAATATGGTAAGGCTTTTATATATACAGGTTGTGCCAGAGCATTTATTCTTTTTGTTCCTTTTAATAAGCTTAGAAAGCGTATGGGGAAGGTCAAGGAAGAATCACCAGAAGAAGTAGATAAAAATATATATAAAGAAGCAGTAGATGTATCAGAGATTGTAAGTATAGTTTCAAGACATACGCCATGGGAGAGTAAATGCTTGGTGCAAGCACTCACTGCTCAAAAGTTATTAAAAGAAAAAGAAATATCTACAACACTTTACCTGGGTGTAAAAAAAGATAGGAATAACAATATGCTGGCGCACGCATGGCTAAGGTGTGGAGAATATTATGTAACTGGCGGAGCTAACAAAGATGGATATGCTGTTGTAGCTAAGTTTGCTAATTAGTAATTAAATTATGAAAATATAAAGAGAGTTTATATGGAAGAGAATAAAATGAAATATTATTACAAAGTTTATGGATTAAATATAGAGTCAGAAATTAAAATACAAGAACTCGTTATTTTAAATGATGAAAATAAAGCTAATATAGATGTAACTATATATATTGATAAGATGCCGGAAAGTATAAATACTGCAAAGAATCAAGGAATACTAGAAGGTTTTAGAAAAAATGAAATGTGGTTCTATATTAAGGGTATTGCAACATATTATATAAGAAATGGACAAGAGATAGTAGTTGAGCCATATAGAGATATTGAAGATCATTATATAAAAACATATATACTTGGAAGTGCCTTTGGATTGTTGCTAATACAAAAAAATATTGTGGCGATTCATGGAGGAGCAGTAGTATTTAATGATAAAGCTATAATCTGCACAGGGGACACTGGAGCAGGTAAATCTACATTAACTTCAGCATTAAGACTAAATGGAGCAAAGCTTGTAGCAGATGATGTTTCAGCTATAGATATAAAGGATGAAATTATGGTTTATCCAGCATATCCACAACAAAAGCTATGCGGAGATGCAGTAAGAAAGCTTGGATATGATACAGGGAATTTTATAAGAATAGATGAAGGAAGAGATAAATATGCAATTCCATCAAAATCAGATTTTATAAATAAACCTATAAAATTATCAGCAATATTTGAAATTATGGTAGGAGATGTTGAAGACGTTGAAATAAAAGAACTTAGAGGCTCAGAAAAGATGAATACTATAATGAAAAATATATATAGAGGATATGTAAATCAATTAGCAGGTTTAGATAGAGAATATTTAAAAAAATGCTTAAAGGTAACTAAAGATATTAATGTATATAGAATGATTAGACCTAAAGATGAATTTACAGTTAATGAGCAAATAGAGCTGATTAAAGAAGAATTATTTAAATGGGATAGAAAGTGTATTTCATTATAAGTATTAATTTTTAGTACTTATGTTGATATAAAAAAATAAGGCTCTGTTAGATTAAATTGTTGATATTGTACTCAAAATAGGGTTGTACAAATTACAACCCTATCTAACTATAAACTCTGTTTAGATTCCCTAACAATATTTCTATTGCAAAGGTCTA
>NZ_JAJNOS010000030.1:0-9692 GCF_021044725.1 Clostridium sp. NSJ-145 | reverse complement strand
TTGAAGCTAAAAAGGAAGTTCAAAAGGAAGCTATAAAAATAGTTATACAAGTACTTATACTGTTTTTAGTTGGAATTTCGGTATTATATTGGATTTTAACAGATTTTATATTAAACATAGGCTATGTTAGCTAACTTTGTGATTAATTATACCTAAAATAGGCTATAATACAGGTGTAAACTATATTTCAACTGATTTGCAGAAAGGATACCTAATATTATGCCAAAAGTAGATATAAAAGCTATGATAAAAGATTTAAAAAAGAATGAACTTACAGAGTTAATTTCAGTAGCACAAGAAGTATTAAGTACTTTATTTAATTCCTCTGAAATTAGAGATAATGTTAAAGAAAGCAGATTTTCTAAAGGATACGAATGCCCAAAATGTCAATGTAAAGATGTAAATAAAAATGGGAAATCTAACGGAAGACAAAGATATATATGTAAATGTTGTCGTACAAGTTTTGATGAGTTTACTATGTCTCCATTCTCTAATACAAAATTAAGCTTAGATAAATGGCTAAAATACTGCGAATTAATGATATTAGGACTTTCTATAAGAAAATGTGCTAAAGAAGTTAGAGTGGGTGTTAAAACGTCTTTTTACATGCGTCATAGGATACTTGATGTAATAAATCTATCATTAAAAAATGATAAAGTTGAAGGTATAGTTGAAGTAGATGAATGCTTTATCAAGGAGTCTTTTAAAGGGAATCATTCTAAAAGTACTACATTTGTAATGCCTAGAAACCCTAGAAAAAGAGGTAAAGGTAAAAATGATAAGAAGAAAAGAGGAATATCAAAAGAGCAGATTTGTATAGAGACAGCAATTGATAGAAAAGGAAATATCCTTATGGGTGCTGTTTGTAATGGTAGAATTACAACAAATCAAATAGTTAATTTCTTTGACAATAAAATATGTGAAGATGCTACTTTTTGTGTAGATTCACATAAATCATATATGGGAATAAAGGATAAATTGAACATAGAATTAAAGCAAGTTCCTAGAGGGAAATCAATGATAGATAGTGTTTATCATTTACAGCATATAAATGCTCTTCACAGTAGCTTTAAGAGATGGTTAATGACTTTTAATGGTGTATCTACAAAATATATCAATAATTATTTGGCTTGGTTTAAATTTCTACAACTAAGTAAGAAGAATAAAAAGAATGACCGAATTAAAGATATGCTAGTGAATGTAGCTACTAAGGATACTTACGTAACTAGAGCCACTATTAGAAATAGATTCATTGAGTTAACCTAAAATAAGGAACTTTAATTCAAATTAATGAAACTATTTTACAATTGGAAAATAATTAAATGTTTGTATAATATAATTAAGTTCGCAATTGTATTATAGAACTAAATCGCTAAAAGCGACGGCTGGGTTTTGTGATTAACAAAAAGTTTATGTGGAAAAAATAAGAAGTGAAGTTTCTTTCTCAAGGAAGCTTCACTTCTCACATTTTACACACCTTTAAGGAGTGATAAAATGTATCAAAAAATAGACAAAATGGTTAAAGATTTAGAACTTCGTGGACGAAGTAGGCTAACCATAAAAAATATGGTATATATGCTGAAATGTTATTCTAAATTCTATAACCAGCCACCTGAATTACTAGGTGAACAACATATTATCAACTATTTAGATTATTGCATAAATGAGAAAAAATTATGCAAGGCTAGTGTAAATAGTATAAATTCAGCATTAAAATTTTTTTATGTTATTACTTTAGAGAGAGATTGGAATAACATGAGAATTCCTAGAATGAGATGCCGAAGAAATTTACCATCATATTTAACTAAGGAAGAAGTCAAACTTATTATTGATAATGCTACTTATTTAAAACATAAAGCAATTCTATCAACTATATATTCCGCTGGCTTACGCGTAAGCGAAGTAATAAACTTAAGATTATCTGATATTATGAGTAAAGAAATGAAAATTAGGGTTAGGGCTGGAAAAGGAAGTAAGGAAAGGTATACTTTATTATCACAGAAGAACTTGGAATTATTAAGAGAATACTGGAGTAAATTCGGTCATAAAAATTATGATTCAGAAGAGTTTTTGTTTATATCTAGGATGACTGGGGAACCATTAACTGCTCGGGGAGTTCAATGTGCAATGTTAACTGCTGTTAATAAGGCAGGTATAACTAAAAAGGCTACGCCACACACTCTAAGACATTCTTTTGCAACACATTTAATGAATGATGGTGTAGATTTGGTTGTTATACAAGCATTATTAGGACATTCTAATTTAAAAACAACATCTATATATCTTCATGTTAAGGATTATACTGTATTAAACGTAGTTAGCCCCTTTGATAAGCTATGAGTTCATTACAAGAAGTAATGTCAGTACATGGAGAAGATTATATCAGAAGCAAAAGATTACCTGCTAATATAATAAGAGCTATATCTTCTATTCAATATTGTAAAACAGCTTCGCTTGGCGGACATATTTATGAATGTGATGAGTGTGGAGAAACTACAATAGCCTATAACTCATGTAGAAATAGACATTGCCCTAAATGCCAAACTTATGCTAAAGAATTATGGATTTATGAAAGAAGCAAGTCTTTACTACCAACTCATTATTTTCATATGGTATTTACAGTTCCAGAGCAATTAAATTCATTAATACTTTTTAATCAAAAGGAATTATATTCAATATTATTTAGTTCTGTATCCGAGACTTTGCTAGAACTAGCAAAGGATAAAAAATACTTAAATGCAGATATAGGATTTACAACAGTATTACACACATGGGGGCAGAACCTACTGAATCATCCACATATACATTGTATAGTTCCAGGTGGTGGATTAAGTTTAGATAAAAGTAAATGGATAAAATCTAAACAAAAGTTTTTTATTCCCGTTAAAGTGTTATCGAGAAAATTTAGAGGTAAATTTCTATATTATTTAAATAAGCTTTATATAGATAATAAATTAGTATTTCCTGAAAGTATTAGTGCTTTAAGTTCTAGAAATATCTTTAATGAGTTTAAAGATTCATTATATAAAAAAGAATGGATTGTTTACAGTAAAGCTCCTTTCAAAAGTGCAGCATATGTTGTTCAATATCTTGGTAGATATACACATAGAGTTGCTATCTCAGATAATAGAATAATTAAGGTTGATAATAAAAATGTAGTATTCAAATGGAGAGATTATAAGGATAAAAATAAAGAAAAAATAATGACTTTAAAAGCTGATGAATTTATCAGAAGGTTTACTATGCATATCTTACCTGATAGATTTGTTAAGATTAGACACTATGGAATATTAGGAAACAGAAATAAGAAATTAAAGTTTAAGCGATGTCTTGAGATATTTAGGGTAAAACCTAGAGATGACGAAAAACTATCGTCAGCGGAGCTATTCTTTAAATTAACAGGAATTAAAATAGGAATGTGTAAAATTTGTGAGAAGGGAAATTTAATAGAAAAAGGAGTTTTAATGCCTCGAAGCTATTCACCGCCTTAAATAAGGCAAAATTAAATATTAGCTTGATAATGGGGAGGGGGAAAGTGTATCCTTAAATAAGGAAATATATGTAATAAAGTTAGGTTAAAGTATATTTTTAGAACTATAGCTCATTAAATTAGGTTTTTAATTTAATTTTGAAGTTTTTGAATCCCCATACGGGGGCGAATGCTTTTAGCGACTTCGTTCTATATATTGATTGCAATATTGAGGTGCATAAATTAAGTCTAGTTAATATTTAACTTTTAGTTATTAACTTAATTTACGTGCTATTTTTAACTCTCAACATCGCAATCAACCTAACTCATATTACGAACCAAAAGGGTGAGAGCTATGCTCTCATTTTTTTATATAAATAAATGAGTCTGAAAATATAATTATCAATTTATAAAGGTAAAAACACTTTAAAAGAGCTACCCTTTCCCAATTGGCTATTTACTTGTATCTTTCCATTATGTGCTTGAAGTATTGATTTAACAATAGCTAGACCAATTCCGGCTCCGCCTGTTTTTCTATTTCTTGATTTATCTGCACGATAAAATCTCTCGAAAATATATGGAAGCTCATTTTGTGAAATTCCTATTCCCGTGTCTATAATTTCGCATACAGCATATTCAGATTCTTTATACAGTTTAATTGTTATTTTATCTTCTTTATTAGTGTATTTGATTGCATTAGATAATATATTGGTAATAACTTGATATATTCTATCTTGATCTGCTTCAATAATAAGTTTTTCACCAATTAATTCAAATTTGATTTTTTTTTCTTTTATCTTATATTCAAAATTATATGAAACTTTTTTTAGTAACTCAAACATATCAAATGGAACTTTTTGTAATTTATAACATCCATTTTCCACATTTGCAAGTTTTTCTAAATCTTTTACTAAAGTAGTAATTCTATTTAACTCTTCATAACAACTTTCCAGTCGCTTATTACTTGGCTCCCATAGCCCAGTTATCATAGCTTCTAAATGAGTACTTACTGATGTTAATGGTGTTCTTAATTCATGAGCCATATCTGCAGTTAATTGTTTTCTTAAATTTTCTTGATTTTCAATTGAATCTGCCATAAGGTTAATAGAGTTCTGTAATTCAGATAATTCCTTTATTTTAGTATTTTTATCAAATCTATATTCATATTCTCCATTTGCAATATGTTTAGTTACTCCTATCATCTTTGATATAGGTTTGCTAATATTTTTAGATAATATACTTCCGACCCAAATAGCAATTATAAATGAAACAATTCCAATAACTATAAATATATAATTAAGTGATTTTATGAACTCAGAATCATTTTGTGATAAGAAAAATGGACCGTAATATTCTATTTCCATATTTCCTATATTGTTTCCAAATTTAGTTAATTCAAATTTTTCACTTATTATTTTACCATTTGCAACTTGAAAATTATTCTCCATAACTTTGCATATTTCATCCATTATATCTTTACACAATTGCATATTAGCAACTTTGGCATCCCATAATATACTATTATCTTTGTTGTAAATTTTTATAATATATCCTTCATTTAATGATGAAATACCTATATTATTAATATTTTTTTCGTCCCATTTATTTTCTTTTATATTATATTGATCCTGTATTGAATTAACTATTTCTTCAATTTTTCCAAGCTGTTGCTTTTCTTTATATTTAGTAAATTCATTTTTTATAATCAAGTTTGAAAGTATACTAATCAGTAGAACAGTTAGTACAACTATAAATGCTATAGATATGGATAGTTTACTTTTGATACTTTGCTCCAATTAAGTTATTCACCTCCAAACTTATAACCTTTACCGAATACTGTTATTATATATACAGGTGACTTAGGATTATCTTCAATCTTTTGGCGAAGGTTTTTTATATGGGTATCTATAGTACGATTATAACCATCAAAATTACTTCCAAGTGCTATTTGAATAAGTTCTTCTCTAGTAAATACCTTATTGGGGTATTTCATCAAAGACAATAGTATTTTCCATTCTGATTGGGTTAGATTAAGTAATTCATTTTTCTTTTTTATAATATTTGCTTCAACATTTATATATAAATCTCCATTTTGAAATGAGTTGTATAAAGGATTTAATTCTTCTGATGTTCTTCTTAATATAGCCTTTACCCTTGCAACTAATTCCATTAAACTGAATGGCTTTGTTATATAGTCATCAGCCCCAATATCTAGTCCTTGTAAAAGATTTGATTCATCAACTTTTGCAGTTAGCATTATAATTGGAACTCTAGATTTTTCTCTTATTTTCATACAGATTTCTTCTCCGGATATATCAGGTAACATAAGATCTAATATAATTAATGAAATCTCATTGTTATAAAATATTTTTAGTGCTTGTTTTCCATCTTCTGCTTGATAAACTTCGTAGCCTTGTTTTTCCATTAATGAAGTGACAACTTCTAGAATTTTTATTTCATCTTCTACAATTAATATTTTCTTTTTACTCATGATTATATAACTCCTTTGTCTACTTTTAATCTAATTAGTGGCAACTTGCTTGACTATTCACAGATAAATAGTCTTTCTCAGAAATTTTATATTTTTTTACCTCCTCTTTAATTCCATCTAGATTTATATTGTCAATATCTTTGACAACCTTCACATACCCAAAGTAATTGTAATTTTCTTCTGCAAAGGTAAAGTCTTCGCTTGGAATTAGATAAATTTCATTATCTCCCTTGTTCATATCTACTACTTGATTATAAATAGGAAATGCTAGAGATATACTTTTATTATCAGTATTATTTATACTCCACTTAGTTTCCAATCCCTCTTGAATTATTATTACTGCCGGTGTAAATCTACCATTTTCAATATTTATATTAACTACCTGTTCATTTCCTGATACTTTGGCTACTGCAACTTCATCAGTAGATATTTTATAATTCGAATTTATTTTATTAAGTGTATCTAATCCATTTTGTAAGTTTTCTGAAATTTCAGGCTCTTGTCCAGGATTAACTACATATATCTTACTTCTTAACATTCCCATCCAGCATGAATAAGTATAAGTTCCTGCCTCGGTTGGAGTAAATTCTATTATATTATCTCCCATTTCTAAACTTTTTTCTATTTCATATTCTCTTATAATTATTTTATTATTACAACCATTTAAACTACCATTTGAAACTTGTATATTCCACTTTACAGGCTTTCCTACTTCAACAATAATTGGTTCATATGTTCCACCTTTTAACTTTGTAGTTACTACTTGAATATTATCTTGTATTTCAGCCCTAACTCCAGAATCATTTTCTGAACCTTGAGAAAAATTAATTCCTGATAATGCTAAAGCATTATTAAACATGGAAAAACCAAGAACAATAACTAGTATTGCTCCAAACTTCATAATTTTATTAGAGAATTTTTTGCTCATGTAAGAACTTAATGTGCCCAATCCAAACATTAATGGTACTGTTCCTAAGCTGAATAAAAACATGGAAATAGCACCTTTTGTTACACTACCTGTGGAAATAGCATAAATTTGCATTGCTTGCAATGGACCACATGGCATAAATCCATTTAATAACCCTATAAAAAATGGACTATTATTATTTTTAGACTTAAACTTTTTAGCAAATATTTTTGGCATCCTAGGATTTAGTTTTCTAAGCCAAGGGAAAATATTTAACATATTTAATCCCATTATAATCATAAATATACTAGCAATTAACTGAATTAAACTTTGCATCCATCCAGTAAAACTTATTATAGAACCAATTCCTCCTACTATGGCCCCAAAGATAGTGTAAGAAATCACACGGCCTAAGTTATATAAAAAAGCAGGTTTTATTGTTGATAATGTACCTTTATCAATAGTATCATTATAGTTTATACATTGTGATAAATTAATACCTCCACACATTGAAACACAATGAAGTGAAGTAAACAAACCTATGATAAACAACATACTATAACTTGTATTTTCATTTGGCGTTGGAAATACACTGAAAATATTTGAAACTCCAAATTTTTTTAGTAATAATATAACACCTAGTATTATTATTATAATTAGAAAAGTATTATCTTCATCTTTATTTGCGCAGTCAATATCTCTTTTCTTACTTTTTTTATTTTTATTACTTAAATCTTCATTTACTTCGTTACTAAAATCAATAACTTTGTATCCGTTTTCAGAAATAACTCTTATCAAATCATTTATAGATGTCTTATTTTCATTATAATTTATTTTTGCTAAACCTTTGGTATATGAGACTTCAACTTTATTAACCCCATTATTATCTAAAAGTATATCCTCAATAAGATTTTCACAGTTAACACATACCATACCTTCAATTTTAAGTATTACTTCTTTCACATTATCTCTCAAAATATTTTCTCCTTTCTTTTTGAGTGCTTATTCTTAATATAAGGAAAAGTTGTGAAGATTTTATGGAGACAGTTAAAAAATAATTTGGCAAGTTTTTATAACTAATAAGTACATTTATTGATTATCTAATTCTAATTCCATATGATAAATCGTAATATTAATATATTACGAACAATTTATAGTAAGTTATAGAAGCAACCACATCTTAGAATTCAATGTATTGAAAAGTCTAAGGCGTGGTTGTTTTTATGATATAGTTATCATGAAGAAAGTTAATATAGCCTAATTTTAAAAATAATTATGAAGTTATACTATTTTTGTCAAACAAATAATGATATAATTGTAATAAAGCTGTTATTTTTATAAATATATGAACAAATTTACAAAAATAGGGAAAATATTTATAAAATGAGTAGATATTATATTGATAAATTAGGTATTAAACTTTTAAACTAAGAAGATAAAGAATATTAGACAAATAAGAATATCACATAATATTAAAACTCATTAAATTAACATAAGGCTATGTTTTAACACAATATTGAAATTAGATAAATTTTTGAATAGTTCAATTAAAAAACAATTTTACTAAAAGTATAGTATAATTATATAAGCAGAATAAGGAGGATATTATGCAAGGTTTTTATGAATACAAATTATATGGTAATAATGAAGAATTAAAGAAAGCATTAGAGATGGTTGAATTATTATCAACTACAAATAAAGATTTTAAGTATCTTTACGGAGATTGCAGAGGAATAAGTGAAGATTATTTTTCTAAGAAAAAAAGAAAAGTTTTAACTTTTAGTATGGAGGAAAGTGGTAGAATTAACGGTATTCCATTCGAGTTTGATGAAATGATGAGAGAGTTATCAAGAGCATTTGCTCATTTAGAAATTTGGGGTACAGGTTATGGTCTTGATGACTACGGTGTGCAACCAGAATGGACTTCTCCTGCTGGAAGTAATGAATTTAAAGAAGAATATATATCTTATCCAATTCTTGATGACGATATACTTGATGGTATTATAGATGAAGATTGTCGAGCAATAGTAGATGAAAATGGAAATTTGGTTGAAGATACTATAGATATAATGTGTGAAGTATGTGACGAGTATATAGAAGTTAAAATAGACCAAAAACAAATGTTTACTCCAACAGGAGAGCATCGTGGTTATAAAGCAAGATTTGTATGTGATTCATGTGGTGCAGTACATGTTGCAGAGCTATAATTGGATATAATTTATAATTTGAATATAAATAAAAGGAAGTTTAATGCTTTCTTTTTTGCTATGTTTTAAATAAATGTGTTGAATTATTTGAATCTATAAAATTACAACAATATTAAAATAATAATTTTAATAAAGGAGATAAAATTATGATAGAAAATCAAATATCATTAGAAGAGATGAAAGAAGAATTAATACACTACTATGAAAGTGCTGGTTTCAGCAATTTCGAGGAAAAATTATTAAAAGAAAAGACAGATGAAGAAATAATAGAAATGTATAAAGAAATAATAGAAATGTATAAATAAATTAATTTTATATAAAAATACCTAAAGATTCTAATTATCATAACGTAGATTTTATCTACGTTATTTTATTTTTATCAACACTCTTTATAAGTTGATAAATATTATATAATATTATAGTTAAACGTCAATATATTGAAAAGTCTAAGGTATGGTTGTTTTTATGAATATTTGTCACGAAGAGGGCTAACATAGCCTAAACATAAAATTATTTTAAACATCATAAAATGGTGATGGGTTAAGTAAATGATTAGGACATAATAACATTCATAATAGATAAAAAATAAAAAGAATCTGTTAAGCTGATATGAAAAAA
>NZ_JAJNOS010000029.1:0-11498 GCF_021044725.1 Clostridium sp. NSJ-145 | reverse complement strand
AATGCAAATCCTATTTGTTGCATAGGAATCACATTTTTTGTGAAGTTTTTCATATTATTACTATGCGCAAAAAAGGAAGTTCAAATTCGAACTTCCTTTTCTTTATCGGCAAATATCAAATTTTTTTTGATACAGCCCCTTTTATTTTTATAATTTATAAGTACTAGTCTTGTTATAAACTTAGGTATATTTATACTATAATTAATATAAATATTGGAAATAAGGAGGGTGTGCTAATGAACAATGAAAAGTTAAGAGATGTGGTAAAAGAAAATTTTGAAATAGCTAAAAATAATTTTTATATTTCTAAAAATGGGAATAAGGTAGAACTTGATAATAAAGTTAAAGATATGATAGAGAAAACAGAACTTGTAAATGATGAAGTGACATATGTTGAAAATTATAAAGAAATTCAAAAAAATTATATAGTTAGAGATAATATTATAAATCTTGGGACTATAGATACTATTTTAAAGCTAAGAAATGAAGGAGTAAGAGGGAATATAATAGCATTGAATTTTGCAAGTGCTATTAATCCAGGTGGTGGATATTTAAGCGGAAGTAAAGCTCAAGAGGAAAGTCTATGTAGAGCTTCCATGCTATATGAAAGTTTGAAAAAGCAGAATGATTTTTATAAATTTAATAGAGAAAATTATACGCCTTTATATAATGATAGAATGCTTTATGTTCCTAATGTACCTATAATAAGAAATGATACTCTCGAACTTTTAGATAATTATGAGTTAGCTTCTTTTATAGTATCTCCAGCTGTGAACAGAAGAAAAGCATATTCTGAAGGTATAAGAGATGAAAAATTGATAGTTGATATTATGAGTAAGAGAATAGAAAAGATAGTAAAACTAGCGATAAGTAAAAAACCAACGGTATTAATACTAGGTGCATTTGGTTGCGGAGTTTTTGGTAATGATAGAGAAGTTGTTTATGATATTTTTGAGAAATGCATTAGGGAATTTGTACCAGTAGAAATAAAAGTTATTTTTGCTGTAATTCAATAGTTTATTAACAAAAGAATTGCACGAAAAATTTAGAAGTAACCATAAGAACGTATATTGTATAATTATAACAAATAAAATATGATAATTAATACTTAATAATTAAATTGTATTTAGAAGAAGTAAGTGGCAAATGAATATTAAACAACCATTTGCCACTTCGTTTTTTCTAACTAGAACTATTTTAGCTTTATATCGGCTATTAATGGGAAGTGATCTGAAGGAAATTTACCATTTAGGTTATCGGTAATTATATCTACATCTACTATTTCTAGCTCTTCACTTACAAAAATATAATCTATATGGGAGCCAGTATCTTTGCCTTTAAAACCAGCTCGCGTAGGTTTATTATATAAATCTTTATTTTTATCTTGAACAGCAAAAAACCTTTTGTCATAATATTTTCCGCTAGCAAAGTTTTTAATTACTTTACTATTAGGAGTAGCATTAAAATCACCCATTACAATTACTGGAAGTTTATCTTCTTTATAATTTGAATCTATGAATTTGCCTAATTTCTTTATTCCATAGTCTCTAGCTTGTGGAAGTAAACAATCAAGATGAGTATTATATACTCTGATTTTTGTATTGTCATCTAATTTAATTTTAGCGGTTGTACATATTCTTGGGTATAGAGAAAACCAAGGTTGACTACCTATCTTATTAGGTGTATTTGATAGCCAGATAGTTTTATGATCTTCTATGCTATGTTTTTTAGGAATTATTAAGTCATTTCTTTCAGCAAATAACTTTTTGCTCCTAGCTCGGCCAACAATATTAAAATCCTTAGCAAATTCTATAATATCTTTATGCATTTTATTTGTTAATTCTTGCACTCCAATAATATCGCAGTTATACTTTAGTATTATTTCTTTAACAATATCTTTGCGATTAACCCATCTATTATTTATATCTAGAATGAAATCACTTCTAAGATTAAAAGACATTACAATCATTAGTTCTCACCTTTTTCTATATATAATCCTTTAATTTACGATGCTTAGTAAAAAGCTTTATATTTATTTTATCATATATTAAATATTATAATCATTCATAATATTTCTTTTTATCACAAAAGATGGTAAAATATTCTTATGAATAGGAAATAAATACTAATATATGTTAAATAATTACAAATAATTAGTAAAAAGTATTTAAATTTAATTGATAAATGTGGTAAAATAAATTGCTGAAAGACTAAGAGCTGTGGAGGAAAAGATCTATATATGAATAAAAGTACAATTAAAAGAGGAATTGCAATTTCGGGAGTAATTGGTGGTATGGTATTATTAAAGCCAATTACAGTACAAGCTTTAGAAAATAATGAATTGCCAACAACTGAGGCTGATATAGAAAATGTCAATATGAGAAGCACTAGTAGAGGACAAGTTGTTAATGTTGATGGAACATATTTAAGAATTAGGTCTAATCCATCGACAAACTCTGAAATTCTTGGAACTATGAGTGAAGGTATTAGTTTTGAAATTATATCATACAGTAATGGTTGGTATAAGATTAGCTATAACAGTATTTTGGGTTATGTACATGGAGATTATGTAGAAGAAATAAACTCAAGTTCTACAGAAGATACATTATATTACGGGAAGGTATATAATGCAGAACCTAATTTAAGAGTTAGAAGTGGTGCTTCGTTAAATTCATCTATTATCGGGTATGTTGTAGATAATACAACTGTAACAATAGTAGGAACTGCAGACGAATGGTATAAAATTAAGTTTAATAATGGCTATGGATATGTACATAGTGATTATATTTTAGTTAATGGTAGCAACGATGGTAATAACAATAATAATGAAAATGGTGCAGGTGGAGATGATACCATAAGAAAAATTGGATATGTATATGATCTAGGTGGTTCTACATTAAGAATACGTAAAGCACCAAACACAAATTCAGAAGTGCTTGGAAGTTTATATGAAGGAAATTCTGTTAATATTATAGGTGAAGAAGGTAATTGGTATAGAATTTCATATAATAATTCAGTAGCATATGTAAGTAAAGATTATATAACACTAGAAAAGACATCAGATGATAATAACAGTGGATCTGGAGAAATTTTGCCTGAGCAAAGTATAATTTCCAAAGGGAAAGTTATAAATGTTGAAGGTTCAAATTTGAGAGTACGTAAAGAGGCATCCACAGATTCGTTTGTTATTGGATATCTTTTAAATAATACTATTGTAGAAATACAAGGGCAAGTAGGAAATTGGTATAAGATATCATTTAAAGATTCAGTAGGTTATGTAAGTGCTGATTATATTACTGTAGACTTTGAAGAAAACTCAGGAAATATTGGCAATGAAGGGTCTGTAAATAAAGAAGCTTACAATATAATTTTAGACTCTATGAAAGCTCAACTAGGAGCTCCGTATGTATGGGGAGGATCTGGAGAGTTTTTAACTACAGAATTTTTAAATGAATTAAAAATTAGATTCCCTGAGGATGCTGCTCAAGGAGAATATGACCATGCTGAAAGATTTGTAGACATGGGTTATAGAGCCTTTGATTGCTCTGGTCTTATTTATTGGGCATTTAGACAAGCTGGTATTAATGTGGGTAGAACGACATATAACCAAATTAATGATGGAGTAGAAGTATCATTAAATGATGTTATTCCTGGGGATTTAATTTTTACAGGAGATTTAGGACATGTTGGTATGTATATTGGTGATGGTAAATGGATTGAATCTTCATTTACAGGAGATACAGTAAGAATCAGTAATGTACCGTGGGGATATGTAAGTAGAGCAAGAAGAATACTGTAGAGAGTGAAGAGTATTTTTAGTTAAGCTCTATAGTTAAAGCTTAAGAGTAAATGTAGAAACTGCGATGCAGTTTCTACAAAATAAATTTTAAAGTCATCTTAGATATCTTTATTTTTTAATTATATGGATAGCTTTTAATTTATCTATGTTAGAATTTTCTTTTTAATAGGTTTATTACTGATTTGATTACTAGAGATACACCTCCTATTATTGAACCAAAAATAAGTAGCGTATTAGATAATGAAGTAGGTAAGAATCTCATTTTTAAAGAAAAAAATATGGATATTATAATAATTGAAAATCCAAGTATTATAAATAGATATCCCAGTAGTGATTTTTTATTTATAAAAATAATTCCTATACCAAGCAATAATAAAATAGATGAAGCTGCAAAATTTGCGCCTCCACTTAACGAATTACCGAAAAAAATAGGAGTATAAACAACGGTATTTTTTATTAAACTAAATATACCGAAAAGCATTAATAATGAACCTAGTATTAGAGGTAAAAGTTTGTAATTTTTATTATTATGATTTTTAAACTTATTAGAATGAAATAGGGGTAGTTGCTGTTTATTTAATGTACTAAAGTTCCTTTTATAAAATTTAAGTCTTGGAGTATATCTAATAGGTTTTTTTCTATACCTCAAACAATACATCTCCTAAAAAGTAATCATTATTATAATATGAAATCAATATAAAAGTGTGATAAAAGCAAAGCTTTAAACAGTTATATAAAATTTATTTTAATAATAGAATATTGATTTATAGGTTAAAAGTTTTTTTGGGGGAAAAGAGATTTTATTTAAGTATGAATTAATTGTTAAAATGAGAATATAAATTTATTAGTAGGATATAAAAATTTATAGTCAGGTGATCTTAAATGAATGAAAGTACTTGGTATAGGATAAAGTATTCAATAGGATATGTTTTTGAAGAAAATAAGCTTGTGATAGCTATTCCAGTAGGAATATTAGACTCTACTAAGGAGAATTTTGAGAAAAATATAAAGTTAATGGATATAGGTCCATATATAGCGCTTCCAAGTGAGGCAATAAGTATTGGGGAAAGCTGTAGAGATAATATATCTAGGATTTTAAATGAAACACTAGAAGATGCCATAATAATAATTGATAAAATAATAGATGGAAAAACTGGAGAAGATTTAGAAGAAATATGCACTAAAGCAAAAGATATGTATGACTCAGAAAAGATTTATTTAGAAAAAGGTTATATACTAAAAAATATAGATGAATTTAATGAGAATATTGACCAATATAATTTTGAGTAAAGTTTAAAAAGATTAAAGGCATAATATATAAGAATAGCTCTTATATATTGTGCCTTTTATTATGTTGACAATTTTGATATTAATTAATATAATTGCTTAAATAGTAAAATAACCTTTTGGCAACTATGGATTATTTTTCTAATAGATAGTGTTATTAAAATGATCAACAAAAGAAATAAGAAGCAAAGGATGATGAGAAATTTGAGTAATAAAGAAGTATTTAAGAATATTGAAGAAAAGCTTAATAAAGAATTTATAGGACAGAAGAATTTCTTTAGTAAATTATGTGGGTATTTTAGAGAGAAGATTAGCAATGATGAAAAGGGAATTTTATTATTAGTAGGAAGTAAAGATACGTTTAAAAAAGCTAGTGTAAGATTTATATTCCAAGAGCTTAAAGAGAGTGAAGTTATTAAAAATGGAGAAGTAGATGATATAGACTTATCTGAATATAGCTTTAATTTAGGATATAATGCATTTTTAACTGACCTTTATGAAAAATTAAATAACGATTCTAAATGTATTATTTTTAAGAATACTGATATGGCATCAGAAGAGATTTTATCACTTCTATCTAAGATAAGACCAAATAGTTGTTTACCGTTAAAGAATGAATACATACTAAAAAATAAGTTTATGATAGAAGCTGAAGCTAATGATAATACTGAAAAGATTAATGCTTTTTTATGTCATAACAAGTTTTTCGTTTTTGTTTACAATAATGATAATGATGAAAAGTTTAATCAAATAAAAGACAAATATTTAAAAAATAGTGAAGAAATTTTTTATACTAAGGACTTAACTAAAGAAGAAAGAGATTTAGTTATTAAAGCAGAGACAATTAGAGAAATAAGAAAAATACAAGATGAATTCAATATAGAAGTTATTTTAGAAATAAAGGAAGATTCAAATAAAACAGACGATTATTTATTATGCACATATTTACAAGACTTTTTCAGAGAAGATGTAAATTTTGATGTAAAGCAATATGTTTCTTATAAAGTATATAAACCATTAAGAAATTTAATAATTAATCAGGGGCTTCAAGATGAAAATAAGATATTAATATATGTAGAAGAAAATGAAATATACTGTAAAACAAATAAAGAAATCTATAAATTAAGCGAGTACTCTATTCCAACGTTAGAAGAAGCAAGATATAAGTTAGATTCAATTATAGGTATAGATGAATTAAAGGAATTTATACAAAATGTTGAAAATAACTATAAGGTTCAAGAAATAAGAGAAAGACTAGGACTTAAGTCTTCTATGCCATCTCTGAATATGATATTTGCAGGTAATGCAGGTACAGGCAAAACAAATGCAGCAAGAGTTACATTTGAATATTTAAATGCTTTAGGAATATTAAGAAAATGTGTATTTAAAGAAGTTAGTAAAGCTGACTTTATAACAGAAAATCCTAGTGATGCTGCAAAAAGAACTAATGATATTATAAATTCAGCCTTAGGTGGAGTGTTATTTATAGATGAAGCTTATTCTTTATGCCAAGATGAAAATGACAAAGTAGGTAAAGAAATAGTAGATGCTTTATTGAAAGGTATTGAAGATAATAGAAATGATTTAGTAGTAATAATTGCAGGATATGAAAAAGATATTGAAAAATTCTTAAAGTATAATCAAGGATTATCTTCAAGATTCCCAAACACAATTCATTTCCATGATTATGACCCAAAGCAAATGTATGAAATAGCTGTAAATATAGCTAAATCAAAAGGATATACAATATCTGAAAAAGCTAAGAGTGGATTGATAGAGCTATTTACCAAAAATCAATTAGTAGGTAAAAATGACTTAGGAAATGCTAGATTTGTAAGAAATATAGTAGAAAATGCTATTTTAGATTCATCAAAGAAGTATTTAACTAATAAAGAAAGGTCAATTGATGTATTAGAAAGAGATAATTTTAATTTTAAAGCTAAGGCTAAGTTTAATCTAGAAGAGAAGCTAAAAGGAATAATTGGACTTGATGAAGTTAAAGAGCTTTTAAGAAGTCAGTACAAGCTGTTAGTAGCACAAGAAAAGAGAAAGTCAGTTGGAGTAAACACAAAAATTGAGCAGAATTTGAATATGGTATTTGCAGGTAATCCAGGCACAGGAAAAACTAGTATAGCTAGACTTGTAGCAGAAATGCTTAACAGCATGGGACTATTAAAAGGTGGTCAGCTTGTAGAAACTGATAGATCAAGTTTTGTATCAGATATACCAGGTCAAACAGCCAAGAAAACTGAAGAAAAGTTTAAAGAGGCTATAGGTGGAATTTTATTTATTGATGAAGCTTATACACTTGCAAATGATGATTTAGGAAGAGAAGCAGTAGAAACCTTACTTAAATTAATCGAAGACTATTCAAAGGAAGTAATAGTAATATTAGCAGGATATGAAGAGGAAATGGAAGACTTCTTTGATGTTAATATCGGATTAAAATCAAGATTTCCATTATGGACTACATTCCAAGACTATAATCCAAATGAACTTTTAGAAATGTCTATAAAGTTAATAGAATCTAGTGGATTTAAACTTTCTAAAAATGCATATGTCGCATTAAAGAATAGTTTTGTTGATATATATAAAAATTCTGATGCAACATCAGGAAATGGTAGAATGGTTAGAAATTATGTAGAAAGATTAATCAGAAACCAAAGTATAAGAATAGCAGAAGAAGATATAAGTGTTTATGAAATGAACTTAATCACTACTAAAGATATAGAGAAAATAAATGTATCTGATTATGATAATAAGTTTAATTTAGAGAAAAAATTAGATGGTGTTATATCTAATGAAAATGCAAAGAATTTTCTAAGAGAGCAGTATAAGTTTATGAAGGTTATGGCTAGAAAGAAAAGACTTGGAATGGCTACTGACTTAAATAAATATATGAATATAATTGCTATGGGCTCTGAAGGTACTGGTAAGAAAAGAACATTTAATATTTATACAGAAATGTTATATAACTTAGGTATAGTTAAATCTAAAAATATGATAATAATGGATAAGTATGATATAGTTAATAGCTTTAAAGGTGGACGTAAGCTTGATGAAGTAATGAACAAATATGTTGGGAAAGTAGTTTTTGTAGAAAATGCAGATCTTTTATTAGAAGAAGAAAATCATAAAGAAATATTAAATAGCTTAATTAAGTTTATAGATAGTAATTATAGTAAAATAATTATAGTATTATCTGGAGATAAAATAGGAGTTAGAAACTTAATACAAACAAATCAAGAATTGAGTTATAGATTCCCAGTTAAAGTAGAGTTTAAAGATTACAAGATTGACGAGCTTTTAAAGATAGCATTAACTACATTGAGTTTAAAAGGATATAATTTAAATGATGATGTAAAAGAAAAATTGGAAGAGACTTTAATTGAAATTTATGCTGATAGTGAAGTTATATTAAAAAATGGATTATTAATAAATCAATTCTTAGATTGCTTAATAAGAACTCAAAGTATAAGGATTTGTGATGAAAACTTCAATAACAAAGAAATTAATATAATAACTGTAGAAGATATTGAAAAGAGTAAAACTAGATTTTTACAGCTTTAAAGTCGAAAAATACAGTAATGAATAATTATAATTAATAACTAATGAATATAAGACTATTTCTAAATCTTATTTAGAGATAGTCTTTTTATTTTTATATTTAAAAAGGAATAAATATGCAAAAAAAAGAGGGGAAAATGAAAAAATATAGAATTATTTAATTGTTATTCTAATATTATGATATAGATTGGGATATAAAAAAATTATATAAATAAAAAGGGAAAGGTGAGTTATGAGCAATAAGTTAGATAAAAAGTACGGGTTATTAACAGCTATAGCAATGGTAATAGGTATTGTTATAGGAAGTGGCGTGTTTTTTAAAGCTGAAAAGGTTTTGACAGCGACAGGAGGAAATCTCTTACTAGGTATTATAGCATGGATTATTGGTGGAATAATTATGATTGCTTGTGCTTATACTTTTGCTGTAATGGCAACTAAGTATGAGTATGTAAATGGAGTTGTAGATTATGCAGAAGCAGCTATAGGAAAAACATACGGATATTATGTTGGATGGTTTATGGCAGTTATTTATTATCCAACATTAACATCAGTTTTAGCATGGGTTTCAGCTAGATATACTTGCGTTTTATTTGGATTTTCAATTACTGGTGGAGAATGCATGACGATTGCGTGTTTATATTTGATTGGTGCATTTGCAATGAATTCGTTATCACCAGTATTAGCAGGTAAATTTCAAGTAAGCACAACTATTATAAAACTTATACCATTATTATTAATGGCAGTAGTAGGAACTATTGTGGGAATTACTAGTGGTATGACTGTAGCAAATTTTACAATTGTAGTAGAAAAAGTTGATACATTTAGTGGATTATTTACAGCTGTTGTTGCTACAGCCTTTGCATATGAAGGATGGATAATTGCAACAAGTATCAATGCAGAATTAAAAGATGCTAAGAAAAATCTACCTAGAGCACTTATAGGAGGAACTTTTGCAATTATGTTAGTTTATATTTTATATTATATTGGACTAGCAGGCGCAGTAAGTAATGAAACTATGATGGCAGGGGGGGAAGCAGGGGCAAAACTTGCTTTTGAAACTGTATTTTCAAGTATAGGTGGATCTTTGATATTTGTCTTTGTTATTATTTCTTGTCTAGGTACATTAAATGGATTGATGCTTGGATGTACTAGAGGACTTTATTCTATAGCAGTTAGAGGTCGTGGGCCAAAGCAAGATGTGTTTAAACAAGTAGATAATATTACAAATATGCCTACTAATTCATCTGTAATTGGATTATTATTCTGTGGAATATGGTTATTATTCTTCTATGGAGCTAATCTAACAGATTCATGGTTTGGATTCTTGAGTTTTGATTCTTCGGAATTACCAATAGTAACTATTTATGCTATGTATATTCCTATATTTATTATGATGATAAAAAAAGAAACAGAATTAGGTGCCTTTAAGAGATTTGTTATGCCAATATTATCTATATGTGGATGCATCTTTATGATGATTGCAGCATGCTTTGCGCATAGGATGGCAGTAGTTGCATATTTAATAGTTTTTGTAGTAATAATGATAATTGGAGCAGTATTTGAAAATAAAGTTTTTATTAAAACACAAGTAAATAAGTAGCGGTTAGTATATGGAATAATAAGAGGTTTATGATTAGGTTAAATTTTTAAATCCAAGCTATTTTAAGAGAGTGGCTTGGATTTGTTCTTATTAAAAAAAGATTATATTATTTTGAAATATAAAAATAGTCTTATATAATATAAAAATATTTTTAATTTAAAACTATAATTGTATAATAATATAAAAAGAATTTAGTATTAATCTGTTTATGAGGTGAATTAATGATTGAGTTATTAAAGACAAGAAGAAGTATAAGAAAATATGAAGATAGAGAAATAGAAAAAGAAAAGCTTGAGAGTATTCTTAAGGCTGGTCTTTTATCACCATCATCTAAAGGGAGAAAGCCGTGGGAATTTCTAATTATAAAAGATAAAGAGAAGTTAGAAAAGTTGTCTACATCTAAGCCAGGAGGAAGTCTATGGCTAGCAGATGCACCACTTGCTATAGTCGTTATGGCAAATAAAGAAATTACATCATATGTTTGGATAGAGGACGCTTCTATAGCGGCTGCTTTTATGCAATTAGAGGCTCATAGTCTTGGACTTGGATCTTGTTGGTCACAAGTTAGAGAAAGAAATTATGATAATAATTTAAATTCTGAAGATTATGTAAGAAAACTTTTAAATATACCAAGTAAATATGGAATTTGTTGCATTATTTCTATAGGATATCCAGGTGAAAATAGACCATCTTATGAAGAAAAAGATATTGATTTTACAAAAGTTCATTATGAAGAAATTTAGAAAAGAATTATTATAGTTAGAAATAAAGAATTAAAAGTTAAGAGGTGAGGATTAAACTGCTATGCAGTTTCTCACTCAGTAACTCCATACTATTAACTGTTAACTTAAGTAAGTTGATTAATAATTATAAAAAACATAAAAAAAACTATTAACAAATTTAGATTTATATAGTATAATGTTAGTGTAATCGACATGGCGCTATAGCCAAGTGGTAAGGCAGAGGTCTGCAAAACCTTTATTCCCCAGTTCAAATCTGGGTGGCGCCTCCAAAAAAGACCTATGAATTTTATAATTGATAGGTCTTTTTTTATTATACAAGTAAAAAAAGTAATGTATATTGATGTAATAAATTCTATGTATTAAGGGGCTGTATCAAAAAAAATTTGATATTTGCCGATAAAGAAAAGGAAGTTCGAATTTGAACTTCCTTTTTTGCGCATAGTAATAATATGAAAAACTTCACAAAAAATGTGATTCCTATGCAACAAATAGGATTTGCACT
>NZ_JAJNOS010000028.1:0-11621 GCF_021044725.1 Clostridium sp. NSJ-145 | reverse complement strand
CACCCCGAAGGGATCAGCTCGCTCGACTTGCATGTGTTAGGCATGCCGCCAGCGTTCGTCCTGAGCCAGGATCAAACTCTCAATAAAAAGTTTAATCTGTTGCTCAAATTACTTTGAGTCTTTTTAAATAGACTCTCAAAAGAATTGCTGGATTTATTTCAACTATATTCTGTTCAATTTTCAAAGACCATATTTTGTTATCGCTTCAAGCGACTTCCTTATCTTATCACTCACTCAACTTTATGTCAACAACTTTTTTCAAAGTTTTTTTGACTTAGTTTCGTTAGCAACGAGACTTATCTTATCACTTATCAAAACAACTGTCAAACACTTTTTTATCTTGTGTTTTTGTTGTTTCGCATCAGCGACGAGATTTATCTTAACATCTTCTCTTCCCACTAACTACTAATCTTTCTATTGCTTTTAAGTATTAAACTTACTTTACTCACTTTTCCTCTATTTTTCTATTATTTAATACTATTGATACACTAGGTACTGTGGTATATTACTACTAATATACTTATCCACTATTCACACATTATCCACAATATATGTTGATTACATTAATATATTTATTAACATAATTAACATTATCCACACACTGTAATAATTAACTATCCAAATTTCTATGAGAAAAATGGATAGCTAATTTTTTTATATTATTAAACCTTACTAACTTAGAATATTCTCTTTTTAGGAATTGTAACTGGATTATCTTCTAATCCTTTTAATTCTTCTCCTTTTTTAATTACCACACCTTTATCTGTGATAACTCTATTCATTTTAACTCCATCTTCAATCATTCCATTTTGTAAGATAACACAGTTTTCTAAAACACTGTCTTTACCTATAAATACTTTTCTACCAATTACACAATTTCTTACTGTTCCTTCAATATAAGATCCATTAGCTATTATAGAATTTACTACTGAACTATTTTCTGTATATTGAGTTGGACATTCATCTTTAGGCTTTGTATATATAGGTGAATTACTATAAAACAACTCTTTACTTACCTTTTCTTTTAGAAAATCCATATTTGCATCATAATATGCTTTAATTGAATTTATACATGCTAGGTATCCTTTGAATTCATATCCTCTAACTTTTAAATCCTTTAAATTATCACCAATAAATTGTTTTACCTTTTTATACATTCCACTTTTAATTGACTTATATATTATATCTATAAATAAACTCTTCTTCATTATATACATTTCCATATTTATATTTGAGTTACTTCTATAAGATATATTTTCACCTATACTGATAACATTTGAATTATCATCTAAATTTAAAACTTCACAGTCTGTAAAATTCTCCTTACAGTCCTTAACATTCTTATATACTATAGTGATATCATTACCTTGTTCTCTATGATAATTTAAAACTTCATTATAATCTATATTACATATCATATATGAAGAACTAATTAAAACATAATCTCTTCTGCTATATTCTAAAAAGTCAATATTCTCCCAAAAATTATGGATATCATCATGCGATGGATCTAAATCTGCAAAATTAAATACCCTAAGTCCATCATTTTTACGATGTAAATCCCATGGTCTTCCATTAGTTAAATGATCCATTAATGATCTTGATTTATTCTTAGTGAATATACCTATATTTTCAACTCCTGAATTTGTCATATTAGATAATACAAAATCTATAACTCTATATCTTCCTGCTATAGGTAATGATGCTAAACTTCTATGTCTAGTTAATTCATTAATTCTTTGTTCATTCTCATCTAAATTAATAATTCCTATACAATTATTCATATTCCTCTTCCCCCTATTAATACCCTTATGCTTCTATAGCATCTAAAACACTGCTACTTTTTATTTCTTCTTTTGCTGCGATAACAGCTATATTATTTCCATTTCCTATTTTACAGCTTCTTCTTACTATAGCTTCTGCTCCAACAATAGCTTTTTCAATAACTACATTTTCACCTATCTTAGCTCCTGGCATTATTACAGAATCTCTTATGATAGTATTCTTTCCTACAGAAACACCTTCAAATAGTACTGAATTTTCAACAGTACCTTCTACCCTACATCCTTCTACTACTAAAGCATTTTTAACTACAGCATTTTTACCAATATACTGAGCTGGTCTTACAGGGCTCACTGAATAAATCTTCCATTCATCATCGTATAAAGTTAGTCCATTTTCTCTTCTCAATAAATCCATATTTGCTTCCCAAAGACTGCTTATTGTACCAACATCCTTCCAGTATCCTTCAAATGGGTAAGCAAATAACCTATTTCCTTGTGAAAGCATTTTAGGAATTATGTTTTTACCAAAATCATTGCTAGATTCTTTATCTTTTTCATCTTCCTTTAAAGCTTGTCTTAATAATTTCCAATTAAATATATAAACTCCCATAGAAGCCATTTGACTTTTTGGTTTTGCTGGTTTTTCTTCGAATTCATATATAGATAAATCGTCATTAGTATTCATTATTCCAAATCTACTAGCCTCTTCAAGTGGAACTTCTATTACAGCTATTGTCGCTTCAGCATTTTTTTCTTTGTGGAACTGTAACATCTTGTCATAATTCATCTTATATATATGATCTCCTGATAAAACTAACACGTATTCTGGATCATGATTATCTATAAATTCTATATTTTGGTAAATTGCATTTGCAGTTCCTTTATACCAATTTCCACCTTTTTCTTCTTGATAAGGTGGTAATATTCTAACTCCACCATCTCTTCTATCAAGGTCCCATGGACTACCTATTCCTATATGTGAATTTAACTCTAATGGTTTGTATTGTGTTAAAACTCCTACTGTATATATACCTGAATTTGAACAGTTACTAAGTGGAAAATCTATTATTCTATACTTTCCTCCATATGGTACTGCTGGTTTTGCTAATTTCTTTGTTAACACTCCTAATCTTGAACCTTGTCCCCCTGCTAATATCATAGCTACAATTTCCTTCTTACTCACTACCTTACATCTCCTCTCACTTATACCCTCTACCTTTTATCTAAATAAAATTATGTTACCTACATATTTTAAAATTTATATTAACATTACAATCTAATTAACATTATTAGGATTATGTTAAAAGATATTAAATAGTTATTTTCTTAACTCATTTATATAAATTATTCTTATGCCCAATCTTATTTTTTTATTACTTATATAATTTAATTTCTCACAAAAATAACAGCACTTTTATATCTTATTAAAAGTGCTATTACTTTTATGATATATACTCTAACAATTGCGAAATCTTATTCTGAAAATATTTATAATCAAATTTAAGTTACTATAAATTCTTATATAGTACTTTAGAATCCCATATTCCTGTTGCATACTCTTTTATAGTTCTATCAGATGAAAAAATACCTGAATGAGCTATATTAACTCCACAAATTCTTTGCCATCTTTTTGAATCTCTATATATAAGATCTATTTTCTTTTGCGCTTCCAAATATGCATCAAAATCTTTCAGTACAAAAAACTCATCATTATAACTTAATAAATTAGCATATATTTTACTAAATTTATCTTTATCGCTATTATATCTACCACTTACTAAATCATTTATTACTGCTTTTACTCTTGGATTATTATTATATATATCCCAAGCAGAATAACCTCCATTTTTGTGGTAATTTAAAACTTCATCGGCATTTAATCCAAATATAACTATATTATCTTCCCCAACTTCATCTTTTATTTCTATATTTGCTCCATCTAAAGTTGCTATTGTTACTGCTCCATTCATCATAAATTTCATATTAGATGTTCCAGAAGCTTCTTTTGTAGTTGTAGATATCTGCTCACTCAAATCTGCTGCTGGTATTATTTTTTCTGCTAAAGATACTCTATAGTTCTCCATCATAACTACTTTAAGCTTGTCATTAACTCTAGGATCATTATTTACTTTTTCTGCTATACTACAGATTAATTCTATTGTATTTTTAGCGAGATAATATCCTGGTGCAGCTTTTCCTGCAAATATAATAGTTCTTGGTACAATATCTAAGTTTGGATTTTCTAATAACTGATTATATAAATCCATTATTCTTAAACAATTTAAAGTTTGCCTCTTGTATCCATGAATTCTTTTAACTTGTACATCAAAAATAGAATTTATATCTACCTTAATTCCTTCTGTCTTATAAATTTCCTCTGCTAATTTAATCTTATTATTTTGTTTTATTTCCTTTAATCGAGATAATACATTTACATCATCAAGATGATTTTTAAATTTATCTAAATCCATAGGATGGCGTATAAAACTATCTCCTATAGTTTCTTTTAAAAGATTGGTTAATTCTGGATTACATTTTAATAACCATCTTCTATGGGTTATCCCATTAGTCTTATTGTTAAATTTAGATGGATAAAGATAATAAAAATCAGCCATCTCTCTTTTCTTTAAAATTTCAGTATGAAGTTTTGCAACTCCATTTACACTATGGCTTCCCACTATAGCCAAATTAGCCATTTTTACATATCCATCAGATATTATAGCCATTCTAGATATCTTATCCCATTGGCCTGTATACTTATTCCATAGCTCTTGACAATAACGTTCATTTATCTCATCCACTATCATATAAATTCTTGGTAAAAGACTTTTAAACATATCTGTTGGCCATTTTTCTAAAGCCTCTGCCAATATTGTATGATTAGTGTAAGAAATTGTATTTTGGGTTATTCTCCAAGCCTCTTCCCAAGATAATTCCTCTTGGTCTACTAATATTCTCATAAGCTCAGGTATTGCTAATGTAGGATGCGTATCATTTATATGAATAGCTATTTTTTCATCTAACTCTTTAATATTTCCTCCACATTTCTTGAAGTGTCTAATTATACTTTGTATTCCTGCTGAAACAAAAAAGTATTGTTGCTTTAATCTAAGCATCTTTCCTTCATAAAAAGAATCATCAGGATACAATACTAGTGAAATTGATTCTACAGAATTCTTATAAGCCATTGCTTTTAAGAACTCTCCTCTACTAAAAGAAGAAAAATCAAATTCATTTGACACTGGTTCTGCACTCCATAACCTTAATGTATTTACTATATCATTTTCATATCCAACTATAGGAGTATCATAAGGAACTGCTAATACCGGTTCATAATTTACATGAATAAAACTTAGTTTTCCATTCACATTTTCAACCTTTACAGAACCACCAAATTTAACAATCTCAGATTTATCAGCCTTTTTAGTTTCCCATACATTTCCGCCTCTTAGCCAGTTATCAGAGACTTCTACTTGTTGACCATCTACTATTTTCTGCTCAAAGAACCCATACTTATATCTAATTCCACACCCTTGACCTGCTATTTTAAGAGATGCCATAGAATCTAAAAAACAAGCTGCTAGTCTTCCAAGACCGCCATTACCAAGCCCTTGATCTTGTTCTAAATCTTCAATCTCATCTAAATCTATTCCCATCTCTCCTAATGCTTCTTTACACATATCTCTGATTCCTAGATTCAAAAGACAATTTCCCAATAATCTCCCTAATAAGAATTCCATCGAAAAATAGTATACTTGCTTATCTCCTGTTTTTTTATACATTTTATTAGTTTCTATCCACATGTTCGCTACATAATCTTTTACAAGTGCACCTAAAGCTTCATACTTTTGTTGATTGGTTCCTTCACTTAACTCTTTTCCATGTAGTTTAATAAACTTATTTTCATAATCTTTTTTAAAGGTATCCTTATCAATAGATAACATATATCTACCTCCTAAACAGGGGATTTCTAAATTAGCAACTAGTTAATAACTCTTCATATAACTTCTTATACTCTTGAGCTGATTTTTCCCAACTATTATCTGACTCCATAGCTTGTCTTACTATACCTTTCCAATGTTCCTTATCTTTATATAAAGCTAATGCATATTCCGTTATTGACATTAGTTCATTGGCATTATAATTCTTAAATCCAAAGCCATTTCCTACTTTGCTATATTGGTTATATGGACGTATAGTATCTTTTAGTCCACCTGTTTCTCTTACTATCGGAATAGTACCATATCTTAAAGCAATTAACTGTCCTAATCCACAAGGTTCGAATAATGATGGCATCAAGAACATATCAGATGCAGCATATATCTTATGAGCTAGTACATTATCAAATTTTATATTTGCTGATATTTTATCTGGATATCTATATTGAAGTTTCTTAAACGTTTCTTCATACAAATAGTCTCCAGTTCCTAGAATTACAACTTGAATGTCATTTTGTAATAATCTATCTATTATATTTATTATTAAATCGCATCCCTTTTGATTAGTTAATCTAGATACTAATCCTATCATTGGAGTATTTTCTTTTTGTGGTAAACCTAATTCCTTTTGTAGTAATATCTTATTTTCTGTCTTGCCTTTTAAATCTTCATAATTAAATTTCCTATATATTAAATTATCTTCTTCAGGATTAAACTCTTCGTAATCTATACCATTTACAATTCCTTTAAGCCTAAAGCTTTTTTCTCTTAACAATCCATCCAAACCTTCACCATACTGTGGAGTTTTTATCTCCTCAGCATAACTATTACTTACAGTTGTGATTATATCACTATAATTTAAAGCTCCTTTCATAAAGCTAGCTCCACCGTGTAACTCTACACTTCCATTTGCCATAGGCATATAATCGTACCCAAAATAATTTGGTAAAATATCTGGTGAAAAAGTTCCCTTAAATAATAAATTATGAATTGAAAAAACTGTTTTCATATTAGAGTAAAATGGATCTTTCCTATACTCTAATTTGTGTAATACAGGTATCATACCGGTTTGCCAGTCGTTACAATTTATGATATCTGGTTGCCAGTCAATTTCCTTTAAAAAGCACAATACAGCTCTATCAAAAAAAGCAAATCTTTCTGCATCATCACCATATCCGTATAATCCATCTCTGTTAAAATAGTATTCATTATCTATGAAATAATAAGTAACAGATTTATGTTCATACTTAAATACTCCACAATATTGATTTCTCCATCCAACAGGAACCATAAACCATTTAATAAATTCAAGTTTTTTAACATAATCACCTTTTATATTTTTATGCTTAGGTAAAACTACTCTTGCATCTACACCTAGATTATGCAAAGATTGTGGTAATGCTCCCATTACATCACCTAATCCTCCTGTTTTAACAAATGGATTTGCTTCAGATGTAACAAATAAAACTTTCATCAAATCCCCTCCATTATTTATGTTTATTAACATTATTTATAGACAAAACAGTTGCAGCCATTGGTGGAACCTTTATCTTAATAGAATAAGGTCTATTATTCATTTCAATTTCCTCAGCCACTAAAATATCTGTCATTATCTGACCTGATCCACCAAACTCTAAACTATCTGTATTAAATACTTCTTTATATTCTCCCTTATAAGGTACACCTAATCTAAAGTCATATCTTACTACTGGAGTAAAATTAAACACAAATATTAATATTTCATTTTCATCTCTTCCTTTACGTATAAAGGAGTATACACTTGAATTATTATTATCTGCATCAATCCATTCAAACCCCTTATAATCATAATCTAGCTCCCATAATGCTTTATTATCTTTATAAAATTTATTAAGAGATTTAAAATACTCCTGTGTTTTTTTATGATTTTCAAATTTATCTATTAAAAACCACTCTAATTCTTCATACTCTCTCCACTCTATAAATTGTCCAAACTCACTTCCCATAAAAAGGAGCTTCTTTCCTGGATGCCCAATCATATAAGCTGCATATAATCTTAATCCTGCAAACTTATTCCAAATATCTCCCCACATCTTATTCACTAAAGAGTATTTTCCATGTACCACTTCATCATGGGATATAGGTAAAATAAAATTTTCATTGTAGTTATACATCATTGAGAAATTTATTTTATTATGATGATATTTTCTATATATAGGATCCATCTCTATATACTTTAATGTATCGTTCATCCATCCCATATTCCATTTAAAATTAAATCCTAAACCACCTTCTTCTACAGGCTTTGATATTTTAGGCCATGATGTTGCTTCTTCAGCTATCATCATTACATTATAAAAATTTTCCCTAATTACTGTATTTAAAGTTTTTATAAATTCAATAGCTTCTAGGTTACCATTTTGACCATATCTATTAGGTCTCCACTCTCCATCATTTCTTCCATAGTTCAAATATAGCATATTAGATACTGCATCTACTCTTAATCCATCTATATGAAATTCTTTTAACCAATATACTGCATTAGATATTAAAAAACTTCTAACTTCAGGCCTACCTAGGTCAAAATTACAAGTTCCCCACCCTTTATTTTCTGCTTTCCACTCTTCTTGATATTCATAAGTAGGTGTGCCATCAAATCTGTATAAGCCGTGAATATCTTTGCAAAAATGACCTGGAACCCAATCTAAAATAACTCCTATTCCAACCTTATGAAGTTCATCTATTAAATATTTCAGATCATTTTCATCGCCGTATCTAGTAGTGGCAGAATAATATCCTGTTATTTGATATCCCCATGATGCATCTAATGGATGCTCCATTAATGGCATCAACTCTACATGTGTGTATGACATTTCTTTTAAATATTTAGGTAACTCTTTAGCAATTTCTCTATATGTTAAAAATTCTCCATTTTTTCTTTTCCAAGATCCTAGATGCATTTCATATATATTTATTGGACTTTCATACATATTATATCTTCTTCTTTTAGCCATCCAACTTCTATCATTCCATTTATATTTATCTTGCTTTTCATTAACTACTATTGAAGCAGTATTAGGTCTAAGCTCAGATTTAAATGCAAATGGATCCGCTTTATAAGTATGATGTCCATACATATTTTCTATTGAATACTTATATAATGTTCCTTCACTCAAATTAGGAATAAATAGAGTCCATATTCCAGCTTCAGTTATCTTGTCCATTTTGTACTCAGCTCTAATTTCAAAAGATGAAAAGTCCCCTACTACATAAACATTTTTTGCATTAGGCGCCCAAACTGAGAATCTAACTCCTTTTTTCTTTTTTTCATTAACTACATGTGATCCCATAAACGCATAACTATTGTAGTTTTTGCCTTCATGAAATAAATATGTGTTAAAATCTGTTATCTCGCATTTCGCTTTTTTACTTGCTACCTTCTTTTCTTTTTTTTCTTCTATTTCTTCTATTACTTCTATACTCTTATTTTTCCAATTCACTTCATCATTAAAAGATTTAGCAATATTATCAGTAGATTCTAGAATATTTTGTCTCATGTTATGCCTCCTTACTACATTTGTTTTATTAATTTTATCATTTATGGAATAAATTATATTATGCTTATTAATTTTATCATCATAGATAAAATATCATCAACACTTTTCAAACGACATTAAATTCATAAAAAATCTTAAGTATACTTTTACATTTTTAAAAAATTAAATATTTAGATAAGATTATGTTGTTTATCGTCGTATTACGTCTCTTTTAGTAGATAATTTATTAAAGAAAATCCATAAAATATACCTTATCATATGTATATTTCTCTTTTAAATTGATAATCAAATCTATAGAAAATATCCCTAACAATTTATTTATATCTAAAATAGCTAATATTATATAAAATTTTAACTTTATCTATAAATTTATATAATAAAAAAAGACTTAAGAATATTTAAAATGTACCCTATAGGATAGACACTATAAAAAAAAGTCTATTCGGTAGGGTACTTTTATGTATAATTAAATAAAACAATATTAGGAGATAGTGTAATGAGCAAAAAAATATTTACAGATGAAGAAATTAATATATTATCCCAAAATAAATATATTAAAAAGGTTAGTACTAAAGGAATTACATATAGCGATGAGTTCAAAGAATTATTTATTGTAGAAAATCAAAATGGGAAGCTTCCAAGACAGATATTTGAAGAATGTGGATTTGATATAGATATTTTAGGAATGACACGTACTGAATCATCAGGAAAAAGATGGCGCTCCGCATTTCGAAGAAATGGAGTAAGCCAACTTCAGGATACAAGAAAATTTAATACAGGTAGACCAACTGAAAGAGACTTATCTATTGAAGAAAAATATGAAAAACTTCAAGCCAAGGTAAAGCTTTTACAGGCCGAAAATGAACTTCTAAAAAAGTTAGAAATGTTAGAAAGGAGCGTGAAAATAAAGAAATAAAATTATTAACTTTTGAAAAATTTATTTTAATACAATCAGTTTTAAAAAAGTATAAACTTAAGAATAGAATTAGCTATTTATGCAAATTAGCGGGCGTTTCACGTTCCGGCTACTATAATTATTTTTCCAAAGAATCAACATTAAAACGTAATGATAAAGAAAATAGGGATTTAGAGCTATATAAAAATATATTAGATGCATTTAATTTTAAGAATCGTAAAAAAGGGTGCCAGGCAAATAAAAATGACTTTAAATGATTTCTTTAACATTAACTATAATTTAAAACGAATTAGAAGAATAATGAAAAAGTATGATATTATTTGTCCACATAGATCAGCAAATGCATATAGAAGAATGATGAAAGCAACTAAAGAACATTCGGTCTTACCTAACTTATTAAATAGAGAGTTTAAACAGGATACACCTGTAAAAGTACTATTAACAGACATAACCTATTTATTTTATAAGAATGGTCATAAGTCTTATTTATCGACCATTTTAGATACATCTACTAATGAAGTTTTAGCATATAACATATCTAAAAGTTTAAAGATAAATATTGTAATAGAAACAATAGATAAGCTAATGAATTCAAATGCTTATTTGCATAAAGACGTGTTTATTCATTCGGATCAAGGAGCTCATTATACAAGTCCAATCTTTCAGAAGAAACTTAAAGAAAATGGAATCGGACAATCTATGTCTAGGCGTGGTAACTGTTGGGACAACGCCCCGCAGGAATCGTTTTTTGTACATATAAAAGAGTGTGAAACTTTTGAAGATTTACAGAAAGAAATAGATGATTATATTGATTATCATAATAATTATAGACCTCAATGGAATTTAAAAAAGATGACTCCTGTTAAATACAGAAATCATCTTCTTAGTGCCGCCTAGTCTTTGTTTAATTGTCCTTGACTACGGGTACATTTTATATTCTCTTAGGTCTTTTTCTATTGTCTATTAATTTTACTAAAATCAACTTAAAATTTTCAAAGTTGCCTCAAGGTAAAGCATCTATCAATATTTTTTCTTCTGCTACTACATGTAATTTTTCAGCAATAATCATTAAAAAACTAACTTTTGGAATATAATTGCCGGATTCTTAGTATAGTTTATATACTTTTATACAACAAAAAAACACTTAAGATAGACTTAAGTGTTTTTACTAACCAGGCAACGTCCTACTCTCCCACACAGTCTCCCATGCAGTACCATTGGCGCTGTAGAGCTTAACTTTCCTGTTCGGAATGGGAAGGAGTGTTTCCTCTACGCCATCATCACCTGATATTCAGAGTGTTCTCTGAAAATTGCACATGAATTTTATATTTTTATTGGTCAAGCCCTCGACCTATTAGTATCAGTCAGCTAAATACGTTACCGCACTTACACCTCTGACCTATCAACCTTGTGTTCTTCAAGGGGTCTTACTAGCTTATGCTATGGG
>NZ_JAJNOS010000027.1:0-13981 GCF_021044725.1 Clostridium sp. NSJ-145 | reverse complement strand
AATGCAAATCCTATTTGTTGCATAGGAATCACATTTTTTGTGAAGTTTTTCATATTATTACTATGCGCAAAAAAGGAAGTTCAAATTCGAACTTCCTTTTCTTTATCGGCAAATATCAATTTTTTTTTGATACAGCCCCTTTTTGTATGAATTATTAAGAGTTTATTTTATATTTGCTAAGAATAGTATAGCACAAAGGTTAAAAAATTGTAAAAAAACAATAAAATAGTGCAAAATATATCGAATTATGCTATAATAATGCTGAAAATATTAGACAACATGAGGAGAAGCGAAATGAAAAAATTATTTGCATTACTTTCAGTATTAGTATTAAGTATGTCAATGTTAATTGGGTGTGGTTCAAGTGAAGCATCTAATGACGAATTAGTTGTATACTTTGTACCATCAAGAAATCCTGAAGAAATCCAAACTGCTACAGCACCTTTATCAGAAATGTTAAAGACAGAACTAGCTGGATTAGGATATGAATTTAATAATGTTAAAATTGTAGTTGGGACAAGCTTTGAGGCTGTTGGAGAAGCTTTATCATCAGGAACAGCTCAAGTTGGATTTATCCCAGGTGGAACTTATGTATTATATGATGATGGTGTAGATGTTGCGTTAACAGCAACTAGATTTGGTTTAAGCCATGATTCAGAGAACGCTGCAGATTGGAATACATCTCCAACAGAAAATACAGATGAGCAAGTAACTTATTATAGAGCACTAGTAATTGCTGGACCAAGTGAAAAAGGTCAAGAATTAGCTGCTAAAATTAACAATGGTGAAGAGTTAACTTTAGAAGACATTCAAAGTGCTACATGGGGAGTTTCATCAAATACAACTTCACCAGCAGGATACATATATCCAAGCTTATGGCTACAAGATAACTTTGGTATATCAATAACTGATTTACAAAGTAAGGTAGCATTAGATAATTACACTACAGCATTCACTCAATTAGCAAGCGGACAAATTGACGTAATGGTAACATACGCAGATGCTCGTTTAGATAATGTTGAAAAATGGACTTCTGATTTTGGAAGAACAGCTTCAATTTGGGAAGAAACAAACATAATAGGTGTAACTGATGGAATATATAACGATACTATATCAGTAACTAAAGATGCTTCAATGACTCCTGAATTAAAGGAAGCTATACAACAAGCTTTCATTAATATAGGTAATACAGAAGAAGGTCAAGAAATTATTTCTATTTATAGTCATAAAGGTTATGAAATAGCTGATGATGCTAATTATGATGGAGAAAGAGCTGCACAAGAATTAATTAAATCTATGCAGCAATAATTAATAAAAATGAGTTCATGCGAGCATGAACTCATTTTGTGTATAAAGAGCAAACAAGAAAAATATTCATTAATATCATAAAAATGGGAAAGAGGGAAACTAGTGATTAAGTTCGATAAGGTAAATAAAGTTTATCCAAATGGATTACATGCATTAAAAAATATATCGCTTGAAATAAATCAAGGTGAATTTGTGGCAATAATAGGTTTATCAGGAGCTGGTAAGTCAACATTATTAAGAACAATTAATAGAATGCATGACATTAGCGAAGGATCATTAACTGTAAATGGACAAGAAGTAAATGATTTAAAAGGAAAAGAATTAAGAAAATTTAGACGTAAGGTTGGAATGGTTTTCCAATCGTTTAACTTAGTAACTAGAACTACAGTAATAAATAACGTATTAACTTCAAGAGTGCCAGATATGCCATTATGGAAATCTATTATAGGATTATACTCTAAGGAGGATAAGGTTATAGCATTAGAAGCTTTAGACAAAGTTGGTATACTAGATAAATCTTATGTTAGAGCCGATCAACTTTCTGGGGGACAGCAACAAAGAGTAGCTTTAGCTAGAACATTAGCACAAAAACCTGAAATAATTCTTGCAGATGAACCAGTTGCAGCTCTAGACCCTATAACTGCAACACAAGTTATGGATGATTTTAAAAAGATTAATAAAGAATTAAATATGTCAGTATTAATTAATATCCATCATGTAGATTTAGCATTAAAATATGCAGACAGAGTTATTGGAATAAAAGCAGGGGAAATAGTATATGATGGACCAGCGAAAGATGTTGATAGTGAAATCTTAAAACAAATATACGGCCGTGAGTTAGCTGAAGATGAAGTAATGGGGGCTTAAAAGCATGTTAGAAAAGATAAAAAGTATATTTAAGCCTAAAAAAATAGTTTTAAATAATGGGAAAGAAATGCAACCTCCAACACCAATAGCACCTTTTGTGATAATTGGACTAGTAATAGCTTTAATTATTGCAGGTGATGTAACTGGATTTAAGTTTGAAACTATAGTTAAGAGGGGAAATGAATTTTTTGTAATCTTAAAAGATATGTTCCCACCAGATTTTAGTTATATAAAGTCAGTTATTCCTCATTTAGTGGAAACTGTTAAAATTTCTGTTTTAGGATCGATGATTGGTAGTTTTATAGCAATCCCATTTGCGATGATGTGTTCTGTAAACATTAATAAATCTAAGATAGTTTTAAATTTAGTCAGAGTTATAATGAGTATTACAAGAACATTACCAACATTAATTATTGCTTTAATATCAACTTATATATTTGGTTTAGGTACTTTTGCTGGTACTGTAGCTATATCAATTTTTACATTTGGTATTGTTACTAAAATGTTATATGAAAAAATAGAAACTGTTGATATGGGACCTTTTGAAGCTATGGAAGCAGTGGGAGCAACAAGAGTTAAAGCTTTTGTTGGTTCAATAATGCCTCAAATAATGCCATCATACTTATCAATTTGCCTTTATAGTTTAGAAATAAACGTTAGAGCAGCTGCAATACTTGGATATGTAGGTGCTGGTGGTATTGGTCTTATTTTAAATGAAAAGATTGGATGGAGAGAATATGATAAGGTAGGGATGATCCTTGTTATGTTATTCATTACAGTTGTAATTATAGAAAATGGAAGTAAATACATAAGAGAAAGGTTAGGGTAATATGGAGTTAACAGTTAAAAAACAATTAGAAAAACAACCAAATATGTGGATACACAAAGCCCTAACTGTATTATTTGTTGTACTTGTAATAGTATGGGCTTCTAAGGGAATAGCCTTCAGTGGAATAAAGGGAAATGGTATTGAAATTGCTAAAAATGTAGTTTCAGGTATATTACACCCTGATATGGAGATGTTATTTGATTTTAAGGCAGGGGTTCCAGCTTTATTATTAGAAACTGTTTGTATAGCGCTAATTGGTACATTAATAGGAACAATATTAGCAATACCATTAGCTTTTATATCAGCTAGTAATTTAATGCCTAAGTGGATAAGTAAAATAGGATTATTTACTATAGCAGCACTTAGAACATTCCCAGCATTTGTTTATGGATTAATGTTTATTCGTGTAACTGGGCCTGGTGCATTTGCAGGTGTTCTTACAGTATCAGTTATATCTATTGGAATGATATCTAAGCTATTTATTGAATCAATTGAAGATTTAGATATAAAAATTTTAGAATCTTTAGATGCTGCAGGATGTAATACTTTTGAGAAAATCAGATATGGTATACTTCCACAATTATTCACTGATTTCATATCTACAGCTATATATAGATTTGAAATAAATATAAAAGATGCCTCTGTATTAGGATTAGTTGGAGCTGGAGGTATAGGTGCACCATTAATATTTGCAATGAATGCATTTAACTGGGATGAAGTTGGAGCTATTCTTTGTGGATTAGTAATTTTAGTATTAGTAGTAGAGATGCTTTCAACTAAGATAAGAACTAAGCTTACTAGAGGGTAAGTAAGTTAAAAATTAAAGATAAAGAGTTAAAAATTAGTATGAAATAATAAATTTAATATTTGTTATTTCTACAATTTTTAACTCTTTTTACTTTTAACTAAATAATAGTTTTTAAGTACGTAGATTTATCTACCTTTACGTTTGAATTACTTTTGAAGTAGTTAATAATTACTTCAGGCATTTCAACTAAGATTTCTTTAAGTACAGTACAGTTCTGATAGAAATCATATCCACCAGCACCACTTGCTCTATAGTTATTCATAACTAAGCTAAGTACTTGTCCATCTGATAATTCTTGTCCTTTATATTTAATAGAAGTAACTCTATTATTTATTTCTTTATTTAAATCAAAAGTATACTCAATATTTGCAAAGTAATCATAGTTATAATGCTCAACTTTTGGCTTAAGGAAGCTTTCTGATATTGTTACACAACCATTATTATTATCAAAATAACTAGCAGATCTCTCTAATGCTGATTTTAGAATATCTCTATTTACTTCAAGAATAACTAATGTATTTGGGTAAGGATAAGTTGACATAATATCTCTTACGGTAACATTTTTATCAAACCCTTTTATCACATTTGCAAAAGATGTACATGATATATCTGCATTACTAGTTTCAAGTTGAATTTGATTTATAAAGTTAGCTAAGGCACATCCGTTTAAAGCCATATGTAAATGATCCGTAGGTTGTAGTTCTGTATCTAAGAAACCTACAGGTGTATCTAGCCATTCTTGAACTTTATTTTCTAAAGATAAGAATTTTTCGTACATATCTTTATTTGGATTAAGAGTTACAGCTTCTAATGATGATGTGATTTTAGTTATATTATTATCATCTATAGTAAGATTTAACTTTAAGAATTTACTTCCATTATGAGGAGTTTGAGCTATATGAGTACCATGAAGATTCATATTAGCTATAGACATATGTTGATGTCCAGTAAGAAGTATATCAAAATCAAACTCAGCACAAATTTTGTAAGCAATGTTTTCTTTTGTATTACTTAATTTTTTATGAGAGTCTAAATCATTTTCAAAGCCACCATGATAAACACCTATAGTTAAATCACACTGTTTTTTCACAACATCAAAATATTCTTTTACTGAGTCAAAAGTATCTGTAATATTTATGCCTTTTATATTTTCAGGACGCTCCCATCTATTTATAAAGTCAGTAGTAAATCCAATTATACCTACTTTTAATCCATTTTCCATAGTTTTAATTTTATATGGAAGTATAGGTAGGTTTCCTGTTTCATCTACTACATTGGCACAAAGACATGTAGCATTTAAATTGCTTAAGTAGTTTTTTAAGTAATCTAAACCATAATTAAAATCGTGGTTACCTAAAGTTATAAAGTCATATCCACCTTCATTCATAATAGAAGCTATTGGATGTACTTCAAATTCCGTGTTACTTAAATAATTTGTAAATGGTGATCCTTGTATAGTATCTCCACCATCAATTATTAGAGTGTTCCCATCTTTATCGAACTGATTAATAATATTTAATAATCCAATGTTTTTTTCAGATTTTTCAATGTAATCTGTTGGATAAATATAACCGTGAAGGTCAGATGTAAAATAAATTTTTAATTCTTTTATCATAAGTACCTCTTTTAAAGTAAATTTATAATTTATAAGCATATAAATTATATCATATCTTTAATGATTAGTGGGTAAAGAAAAGGATTAATAAAATATAAGAATAGGTATTAATAATAGGATATATATGACGTAATAATAGAGACTTTAGATAATTCTTATAAGGAAGAATGTATTTATATTGATGATAATAATATAGATATAATAATAGCAACATGTGCATAAGATATATTTGCTCAAGTACAGGCTACAGAATTTTTGATTAGTAGTATTAGAAAATATATAAAAAATAGACTTTATTAAAAAAACATAATATAATTTTATTGTAGATAAATATTAATATTTTCTATATTTAATAAATTAAGGATATTAATTAGTGAGAGGTGGAAGTTATGGAGAGAAAATGGTGGCATAGTTCAGTGGTATATCAAATATATCCAAGAAGCTTTAATGATAGCAATGGTGATGGGATAGGAGATATAAATGGAATAATAGAAAAGCTAGATTATCTTAAGGAGTTAGGCATAGATGTAATATGGCTTAGTCCAGTATATAAATCTCCAAATGATGATAATGGATATGATATAAGTGATTATTGTGATATCATGGATGAGTTTGGAACTATGGAAGATATGGACAGGCTTTTAAATGAAGCTAAGGAAAGAAATATTAAGATTGTGATGGACCTAGTTGTTAATCATACATCTGATGAACATAAATGGTTTATAGAAGCTAAAAAATCTAAAGATAATGAATATAGAGATTATTATATTTGGAGAGATCCTGTTAATGGTAAAGAACCAAATGATTTAGGCTCAACTTTCAGTGGTAGTGCATGGCAATATGATGAAGAGTCAGGGCAATATTACTTACATTTATTTAGTAAAAAGCAACCTGATTTAAATTGGGAAAATGAAAAGGTTAGAAAAGAAGTTTATGATATGATGAATTTCTGGATTGATAAAGGTATCGGTGGATTTAGAATGGACGTTATTGACCTTATCGGTAAGGTTCCTGATGATATGATTACCGGTAACGGTCCCAAGCTTCATGAATACTTACAAGAGATGAATAAGGCAGCTTTAGAGGGAAATGATTTATTAACTGTTGGAGAGACTTGGGGAGCAACTCCAGAAGTAGCTAAGCTTTATTCAAACCCTGAAAGAAAAGAATTAAGTATGGTATTCCAATTTGAACATATAGGATTAGATCAAATTGAAGGTAAGGATAAATGGGATGTTAAACCTTTAGATTTATTAGAACTTAAAAGGGTATTATCTAAGTGGCAAACAGAACTTGAAGGTGAAGGATGGAATAGTTTATTCTGGAATAACCATGACCTTCCAAGAATAGTTTCAAGATGGGGAAATGATAAAGAGTATAGAGTAGAAAGTGCTAAGATGCTTGCAACTCTTCTTCATGGAATGAAAGGAACACCATATATTTATCAAGGTGAAGAGATTGGAATGACAAATATAAGACTTGAAAATATTGATGAATATAATGATATAGAAACATTAAATATGTATAAGGATAGAATTTCAAAGGGATATAGTCACGAAGAAATAATGAATTCTATATACATTAAAGGAAGAGATAATGCTAGAACTCCAATGCAATGGGATGATTCAGAAAATGCAGGATTTACAACAGGAAAACCATGGCTTGCAGTTAATAAAAATTATAAAGAAATAAATGTGAAAAAAGCATTAGAAGATAAAAATTCAATATTCTATCATTATAAAAAACTGATAGAAATAAGAAAGAATAATGATACTATTATCTATGGAGATTATAAATTAGTATGTCCAGAAGATAAAAATATTTTTGCTTATATAAGAGAGTTAAATGGAGATAAAATATTAGTAGTTTGTAATTTCTATTGCGATACAGTTAATTTTAAACTTAATGATGATTTTAATTTTGCAGAAATTTTATTAAGTAACTATGATGATTCTAGTACACTTCTTGAAAATTTAACTTTAAGACCATATGAAGCTATAATGTATAGATTAAAATAATAATAAAGCTCTATTAGACTAAGTTGTTTAATGGAGCTTTATTATTTTTAACAATCATTGTAATATTGGAAATAATTAAATATAGATTATTACATTGCATGATTAGAAATTTATGATTAAAATATAGAGAAGCAATTAATATAGATAAGATATTGGATTATTTAAAATAAAATATATTTGGAGTTTATTATGAAGAATAAATTAAGTAATAACTTTCTTTTTAAAGGAGTAAGTGATGAGGAGATAGAAAGTATTTTCTCGTATATAAAATACTCAGAAACTAGCTATAATAAGGGACAAATATTATTTCAAGAGGGAGATATTTGTGAAAATATTGGAATAATAGAAGAAGGGCTAATTCAGTTAGAAAGAATTTATTCAAGTGGAAAAAGTATAGTTTTAGCTAAATTATCAGAAGGAGATGTTTTTGGGGAAGCACTTGTTATATCGAGCAAATCTTTATATCCAGCTACAGTTATTGCAAAAAGTGATTGTAAGATTATTTTTATAAATAGAAAAGAAATATTAAAATTATGTTCTAAAAGTGAAAAAATTTTAGAAAATTTTATTACTCTTTTAAGCGATAAAGTAATTATGTTAAATAAAAAGGTAAAAAGCACTTCATTAAAGTCTATTAACCATAAAGTGGTTGATTATATTTTAGAAAAGAGTAGTATAGCAAATTCTAATATTATTATGTTGAATGAAAGTAAGGAAGATATAGCTGCTTATTTAGGTATACCTAGACCTTCACTATCTAGAGAGTTGATAAACTTAAGGGATGAAGCTATTATTGATTTTGATAGAAAAAGTATAACTATTTTAAATTATAACAAGTTAGAAGAAAAGTTGTTTGATTAAAAGTTTGTAGTTAACTAATCAAAAGATAAGAGGTAAATATGAGAGAAGATAATATAACTTTAAATAAAAGAAAAAAAGTAAGAATAGATATATGTACAATAAGAGATTTTAAAGAAGCTTCTCTAAAAGAAGGTTATAGACTTAAGGAAATAGAAGATAATAACTTAAAAAAAGAAATTATAGAGGTATTTAATGTAGATGAAAAAGTAGCTGATAAATTACATAGTTTTATTAAAGATGAAGAACATACCTTTAGAGCTGATAACATAAATAGTTTTATTGATTATATTGAGAAAATAGTATTATTTGAAGATAATCATAAAAAATTATGTAGACAAATAAAAGGAATAAAGAGATTGCATATAGATAGGGAAGAATATGAAAGGGAGCCATCTATTCAAGATGATGTAGATGAAATTATAAATATTATTGAAACTTTAAAACCTAAAATATCTAGTGTTATTGATAAGAGTGGAATAGATAAAATATATAACATCGAAAAAGAACTAAGTAAATATTATGTTTATGCTAAAGATATTGAGTTATTAAAAAGAATGATATCAAATAAAAATGATAAAATATTTGAAAATTATAATGTACAAAAAAGAGTTAAAACATTATCCATAGATATTCCAAAAGAACTTAATAAAGATTATATTAAAGCAACAAAAGGAACAGTAGAATATCATCAACATTTAAATAATAATATACCTAGAATGGAAAGGCTAATAAAAAATTTAAATAAATATATGAAATCCCATGAAAGTGAAATAAAATCTTTTAAGATAGACCAAAGTGAAGCACTTCAAGATACTATAAATATTGCTATAGCTTCATTTAATGGCAAAGAGTTTAAGGCTATAAGTGGTAAAAATAATATAAGGGGTTATTGTAATGCACCTTATTTAGGAAAAGCTGCTTTTGAAGCTTGTAAGGTTAATAAATTAGGTAAACTAGGAGTAGGATATAAAAGAGTTAATGATAGTGAAAAAAAGATATTTGAAGAAATACATAAGCAAATTTCAGGTGGAGAATTAAAGGATAATGGTGAACTTATATTGTATAGTAAATGGGAACCGTGTCCAAGCTGTTACTATGTAATTAGTCAGTTTTGTGAAATGCATCCTAATATAAATGTAAAAGTTAAATATCACAAGAAATATGGTGAGTAAGTATATACCTGTGGCATAAAGATATTAAAATATCTGCTACAGGTATATTTATTTTGCAATTTTAGCTGAACTTGTTTATATCAAGTATAATTAAGTTTTAATGGTTTAAATATGAAATAATAAAAAATGTAAAAGGAATATATTTACAATTAAGTCTATCAGTGATAGAGTAAACCATATAAGGTCTATTATCGATAGACTAAGGAGGGGAATGGGATGAAAGAGTATAAGTTAGCAGAAGGAGAAATGAAGTTTACAGAGATTATATGGGATAATGAGCCTATAAAATCCGGTGATCTTGTAGCTTTATGTGAAGAGAAATTTAATTGGAAAAAATCCACTACATATACTGTACTTAAAAAACTATGTTTAAGAGGGATATTAGAAAATAATAATTCAATAGTTACTTCACTTGTATCAAAAGATGAATATTTTAAATATAAAAGTGAGGAATTTGTTGAGGATACATTTGGTGGATCTTTACCTAAGTTTTTAGCTGCATTTATGGGAAATAAAAAGTTAAGTAAGAAACAAGCTGATGAATTAAAAGAGTTGATTGATAAATATGAGGAGGAATAATTATGGATAAATTGTTCTTAACAGTTCTAAAAATGAGTATAACCTCTTCCTATGTAATCTTATTTGTATGGCTTTCGTTTATATTAATGTCAAAGGATATGGAAATGTCATGTGATGAGACGGTAGTAAAAGAATTGGGAAGTAAAATAAAACAAGAGTATTCTATGTCTCTATTATTATTTGCAACTGACAAGAATAAAGTAGGTATAGCCCCTATAGCATTTGGAGAAGGTGAGGTTAAGAGCAGAGTGAAAAATGTTCTTAACTATAAGAAACCAAGCTTTTGGGTAGTTTTAGTATCGGTAATAGCATTAATTACTGTAGCTATAGGGCTTATGTTTAATCCAATAAATAATGAGGAAAGTAATAAATATTTAGAAGATAATAATTTAAAAGGAATATCTTTATTAGAGAGAGGATATGATGAACCTGATAAGGTGATTCATTTAACAAATTAAATAAATAGTAGCAATATTAGATGGTATTAGTCAAAAAGGGGAGAATATTATGAATGGTGTTACATATGAAAAGGTTAATTTAAACCCTAATATACCGGCTATGTTAGGATATTGGGGAAAGGAAAATATTGATGCGAAAAGTGCTTTTTATATAGGGCCCCATTGGCATAGGAGTATAGAGATTACATTTTTAACAGAAGGGCAAGTAGAAGGGGTTATTAACGGTAGAAGTATTAAAGTTAATTGTGGAGATTTTATTTTTGTAAATAGCGGAGATGTACATGAGATAGAAAAAAAGCAAGGAAAATTATGTGGTGGAATCATTTTAGTTTTATCTTATGACTTTATAAAAAGCGTATATCCTAATATTGATAATATTAGATTTGATATTTATAAGAAAAGTAATAGTAAAAAAAGATTAGTAGATATTTTTTTGACTATTAAAGATATATATTTGAATCCAAAGGAATTAGATTATATTAAGATTAATTCATATCTTTATGAAATATTATATATTTTATTATCTGATTTTACAGTTGAAGATGATAATTCTAACTTAGAAAATTATTTTAAATATAGAGATAAACAAAAGGAAATTTTAATGTATATAGGTGAAAATTACAGAGAAGAATTATCGTTAGATAAAATTTCTAAACAATTCTATATGAGTAGTGAGTATTTTTCAAGGAAATTTCATGAGTGGTTTGGAGTTACATATAAAATGTATTTAGCCAATTATAGGCTTTCAAAAGCTTATGAAGATTTAATTAATAGCGATGATAATATTCAGGATATAGCACTTACACATGGCTTTTTAAATGTAAAATCATTTATAAATATATTTAAAGAAAAATACAATATGACTCCATCAAAATATCGTCAATTAATAAATTGTCAAGAAACAGCTGAAAAGTGGACAAGAAATTACAACAATAAATTAATTAAAAATGATAATATCTAATTAATAAATTAAACGCACAGATTTGAATATAAGCAAAATGTGCGTTTAAATTTTATTAGTTATGTAAAGGTTTTATTAAAATCAGTAATGGGTAAGGAGAGGAAAAATGAGTAGAAAATATTCACAAGATTTATTAAATAAGATAGTTGAAAGGCAAGAATTGGTAAATATAAAAGGAGTAGAAGTTTTAGTTAAGAATTTACCAGATAGTGATGAAAAAGGTGCTATGGATCCACGTCTTTATAAAGATATGAAAAAGCAAATGACAATAATGAGATTTATGCCTAAAAGCATGACAAAGATGGATACATCAGCAAAAGGGATTGAAAAGTTAAGAAAGATGTTTGGAGAAATTAAGAGTATTCCAATAGTTGAAAAAAAGATAGATATTATAAATAAAACTGTTAAAGCTGATGATGGATATGAGGTACCAGTACGTATTTATAAGTCTGAGACTATTAAAGAAAATGCACCTATTTTATATTATATTCATGGAGGAGGATTCTTTGGAGGATCACCAGATGTTGTTGAAGAGCTTGTAAAGCTAATAGTTGAGAAAACAGACATATTGGCTTTTTCAGTAGATTACAGATTAGCTCCAGAAAATCCATATCCAATAGGACATACTGACTGTTACTCTGTACTAAAATGGATTTATGAAAATGCAGAAGAATTTGGCGGAGATAAAAATAATATATTTGTAGCAGGAGATAGTGCTGGAGGAAATCTGACTCAATACTGTACAACAAGAGATATGGAAGATAACTTAGGAATGGTAAAAGGTCAGCTATTACTTTATCCTACAGTAAATATGGCAGGTATTGAAGATGAGTATTTTAAATGGAGTATGGATGAATATGAAATGGCTCCAAAGCACAGAGCAGGACTTGAAATGATGTTAGGTATGTTTGGGGGTATGACTGGAGGATTAGAAGATATATTGGGTACAAATGATGTTAAGAATGAATATTTGACTCCATATATAAGAGAAGCAAAGGGGCTACCACCTACCTTTATTACTGTTGGAGAACATGATTATTTAAAGGTTGAATGTTTAGCTTATGCAGCAAAGCTTACTAAAGCTGGAGTTGATACAACAACTGTATTATACAAAGGTTTTGGACATGCTTATGGAGATAATATAGGGGTATATCCACAAAGTGAAGATTGTGCTATAGAAATGGGGAAATTTATTTTAAAGTATTCAAAATAAATATATGAGGGTATGAATGTATGAGAAAAACTTATAAATATACGTTATTAGTTATTAGTGTTTTATTAGTAATATTTGCTTTTACTGATTTACAGATTTCAAATGCAATCTATAATTCTAATAGTAGTTTTGGGATGATATTTGAAGCTATTGGAGAATTCCCAGCTGCAGTTATAGCAACATTTTGCACAGTTAGTTTAATGTTAACTAGAAATAAAGAAAAGTCAGTAAAATATAATTTAAGAACAGGTGGATATATTATATTATTGCTCCTATTTGCACTGATGGCAGCTATGCTACCAGTAAAATATTTTAATGGACCTACAGTGCTTATTCCTATAATTGCTACTTTATATATAGTTATTTCTTATATAATTGCTAAAAAGTATTCCTCTACTAATAGAGAGGAATTACGTAACGCAGCAATTGTAGGCGTATTGACTTTTGTATTTGTTGTTATAACTTTTAATTTAGTTAAAATGGGATGGGGAAGAGAACGATATAGGCATATGATTGCAACAGGCTCTTTTGAAGGTTTCTCTCTTTGGTTTATTCCACAGAAGTTAACAACAGATAATGAATTTATGTCATTTCCATCAGGACATAGTGCAAATGCAGCTATTATGATTTGGATTACATTAATTCCAACATTTATTACATCTTTAAGAGAAAAGAAAAATTGGTTTATAGGTTTTTCTTTATTATGGATATTAGTAGTTCCAATAAGTAGAATAATGGTAGGAGCTCATTTTGCATCAGATGTTACAATGGGAGTAACAATAACTTTAATAATATTTGCTATTTTGGAAAGCAGATATATTAAAAAAGAGGATATAAAATGTGAGGAAAACATTGGTAGGGTAAATACTTGATATAAATAAAACATTAGAAGATAGTGATTGTATTATAGATGAATAGAAAGAACTATATAAAAACTACTTATTATATAAGGAGATTTAAATATAGTTCTTTATTTATTCTTAAAATTAAAGTGAATAAGCTTACATAAAAAGCTTATTCAATATTAAAATAGTTAAAAATGGAACTTGATAACAGAATCATATTATATATTAATATAATAATACTATGAATTTATTTGAAAATTATCACTATAATATTGACGAAAAAAGGAAGTTTTTGCTAAAATATTGGTGTTAAAAATATTGATTTAATGAATCTGTTAAGTTGATATGAAAAAATAGCTTGATTTTTCATAGAATTCCTCGCTCTTTGAAAATTATATAAGTTTGAATATTTTATTGTATGGCAAACAAAGCCTGCAATAAATTGAT
>NZ_JAJNOS010000026.1:0-25429 GCF_021044725.1 Clostridium sp. NSJ-145 | reverse complement strand
ACCTCCTATTTGTCGTGTCAAAAAACTTGTTCATTTAGAAATAATTTCATATAAATATATGAATAAAAAATAAAAAGACCGTCTACTGAAATGATTTTAAAAATCATTTCAGAGACAGCCCCATTTTTATTTAAAATTTTCAATGTTAAAAGCATGTTAAAAACATATTAAAAGCAAGTTAAAGGTGGTTTATTTATTGGTATTTTATTGTTAATAATACAATTTTATTATATAATTCAAAAGTATTGGTAATTACATAACAAAATATTACTAATAATTTATATATTTTCAGGGGGAAGACAAAATATGAAGAAAATAGCTTTATTAATAGCTGTTGCTGCTCTTACAGTAGGATTAGTTTCTTGTACTGGAGGAAGCGACAACGGTTCAACAGCTGGAGAAGCAACTCAAACACAAACTATAACTTATAAGGATGGTACATACAGAGGCGCATTTTACGATGCATCAGTTGTCGTAGAAATATCTTTAAAGGATAACAAAGTTGAGGCAGCAAAGTTTAGAACTATGAAGTACAAGGATGAAGATTATTTGAAATCAGAAGATGCTACAATAGTTGCATTAAAGGGGCAATATGAAGACGTATTAAACCACATCGTTGGAAAAGATATCACTACAGTTGTAGATGAACTTTACACTCCAGAAAATATAACAAAAGATATAGACGGATTTACTGCAGCTACAGTAAGATCTGGAAAAATTATATCTGCTATAAATGATGCTTTAAACAGAGGTGTTTACGCTTTACCTAAAGCAGAATAGTAAAATGGATAATTACCTATCAACATTTGTTGATAGGTTTTTTTATTGCAATTTAAGTACTATAATAATAAAATATATGTTAAACATGATAAAACATTAGGAGGTCTTTAGATGGAAAGACTAGATAAGATATTAGCTAATTTAGGTTATGGAACAAGAAAAGAACTAAAGAAAATAGTTAGGAATGGAATAGTAGAAGTAAATGGAATAGTTGTAAAAGATAGTGCAATGCAAGTTGATCCAGAAAAAGATAAGATAGTTATAAATGGAGAGGAAATTTATTATAGAGAATTTATATATTTAATGATGAATAAACCGGATGGTGTTGTTTCAGCTACATATGATAATAGAGATGAAACAGTTGTAGATTTATTAGAGGTAGAGCATCAAGTATTTGAACCATTCCCTGTAGGAAGATTAGACAAGGATACAGTTGGTTTATTATTACTAACTAATGATGGTGAATTGAATCATAGATTAATATCTCCAAAATGGAAAGTTGATAAAGTTTACTTTGCGAAAATTGATAAAGAAGTAACTGAAGCTGATATTAAGGCATTCCAAAAAGGAATCACTTTAGATGATGGTTATGTATGTAAAGAAGCGAAACTTGAAATACAAAGTGCATCAGAAGAAGGCTCAGAAGTGCTTGTAACGATACAGGAAGGAAAATTCCATCAAGTTAAAAGAATGTTTGAAGCTGTAGGGAAAAAAGTAGTTTATTTAAAAAGAATAGAATTTGGTACATTAAAATTAGATGAAGAACTAGAAGAAGGCGAATATAGAGAACTTACTGAAGAGGAAATTGCAATTTTAAAAAGCTTTTAACGAATAAAAAACGCAATTACTTATATAATATTCATAATTATAGGGTGTTGTCAAGAATTTTATTTAAATTCCTTGCATTTCTTAACTTGTTTTAATATAATATTATTGCAAGGATAAATAAAAGGAATTAAATAGCCCCCTTTTTATTTATTGCTTATTGCTAAAGCGCAACCTGGCCCCAAGGGTTGCGTTTTTTTGTTGTCTAAAAAACTTTAAAAAACTGCAGTTTTTTTATTTTACACAGTTTTGGTAATAATATATATTAGTTATGTTATAATATGTTAAGTTAAGTGTATTGAAGGGAGGATGTTTCGTGGATTTAAAAGCGTTATTAAATAAAGAGCAGTATGAAGGTGCTATAACTATCAATGGACCTGTGCTTATACTAGCAGGAGCTGGATCAGGTAAAACTAGAGTTTTAACATATAGAATGGCACATATGATAGAAGATTTAAGAATTCAGCCATATAAAATATTAGCTATAACATTTACTAATAAGGCTGCTAAAGAGATGCAAGAAAGAGTTAAATCTATCATAGGTGATAGAGCTGATGATATGTGGATTTCTACATTTCACTCGACTTGTGTAAGAATTTTAAGAAGAGAAATAGAAAAAATAGGATATAAGAAGAATTTTACTATATATGATACATCAGATCAAAAGGTGCTTCTAAAAGAATGTATAAAATCACTTCAAATAAATGATAAAGAAATTACAGAGCAAGAAATAATGGGTAAGATAGGTAGAGCTAAGGATAATATGCAAAGCCCAGATAGCTACTATAGAGAACATGAATCTAATTATAGAGAAAAGAAGATAGCAGAAGTTTATAGGATGTACCAAAAGAGATTAAAGGAAAATAATGCTTTAGATTTTGATGATCTTATAATGAAAACTGTAGAGCTTTTTAAGAAGGATCCTGAAACATTAGAATTCTACCAAAGAAAATTCGAATATATAATGGTAGATGAATATCAGGATACAAATGGTGTTCAGTATGAATTTGTAAGATTACTTGCTGAAAAACATAGAAATATCTGCGTTGTAGGAGATGATGACCAATGTATCTACCAATGGAGAGGTGCAGATATAAAAAATATCTTAGGATTTGAAAAAGATTATCCTGATGCTAAAGTTATTAAACTTGAACAAAACTATAGATCAAAAGGTAATATATTAGATGCAGCTAATGTTGTTATAGTTAATAATGCGAATAGAAAAAGTAAAGCATTAAGAACTGAACAAGAAGCTGGTGGAAAGATAAAGATTTATAGAGCTTATTCAGATGGAGATGAAGGAGCTTTCGTTGCAAATCAAATTAAAAAGATTAGTGATGATGAAGGTAGAAGATATGATGAATTTGCAATACTTTATAGAACTAATGCACAATCACGTATTTTTGAAGAAAGTTTAAGAAGAGCAGCTATCCCTTATAAAATTATCGGTGGAACTAAGTTCTATGATAGAAAAGAAATTAAAGATATGTTAGCTTATCTTAAAGCATTAGTTAATCCAGAAGATAGTGTTTCTTTAAAAAGAATTATAAATGTTCCTAAGAGGGGAATAGGAGATGCAACTATTCAAAAGATAACTGATTTTGCTAATGATTATGATATAGGGCTTTATGATGCATTAAGTCAAGTAAGAACTATTCCTACTTTAACAGCTAGAAACTGTGGTGGAATAGAAAAGTTCATGGATATGATGGATAACTTAATGGTATTAAGTGAAACTATACCTGTTTCTACATTAATAGAAACTATTCTTAAAGATACTGGTTATATGAAGGAACTTGAAAATTCAAAAGAAATTGAAGATAAGAGTAGAATTGAAAACTTAAAGGAACTTGTATCTGATGCTGTTGATTTTGAGAGAACAAGTGAAGATAAATCTTTATCAGCATATTTAGAGAAGGTATCTCTTGTCCAAGATACAGATAAGCTAGAGGATGTAGATGCTGATGGTGGAACAGTTGTACTTATGACTGTTCATAGTGCAAAGGGATTAGAGTTCCCTGTAGTATTTATGGTAGGAATGGAGAATGGTATATTCCCAGGACCATCATCATTTGATTCAGAATCAGAAATGGAAGAGTCAAGAAGACTTTGTTATGTTGGAATAACAAGAGCTAAAGAAAGTTTATATATGACTTCAGCTGAAGTAAGAAGAGTATTTGGTAGAACGGTGGCATATCCTCAATCTGACTTCATTTCTGAAATAAAATCAGACTTAAGAGAATATGTAAGCGCTAGTGGAGAAGTTAAAGGAGAAACAAATACTACTTCAAGACCTGGGTATGGAACAGGATATAACAATAATCCTCATAGTTTAAAGGGAAGTTATGTACCATTCCAAAATAATAGATTTGCATCTAAAACAGCAGCAACTGTACCAAATTCAGTTTCGGCTTCATCAAGTACATCAGAGTTAACTTTAGGAAGAAAAGTTAAGCATGAGAAATTTGGGGTTGGAACTATAGTATCAGTTTCAGATATTGATGGAAAGAAAAAGTTAACGATAGCATTTAATAACCAAGGGGTTAAAATGCTTATGGTTCCACCGGCAAACTTAGAAGTTTTATAGTAACTGAATTAGTAAACTTAATAGGAGGATATATGGATAAGAAGTTACGTATAGAAGAATTAGTAGAGAAGTTAAATAGATATGCTTATGAGTATTATTCTTTAGATAAGCCAAGTGTAACAGATAAAGAGTACGATATTTTATATGATGAATTAAAAGCTTTAGAAGAAGAATTAGGATATGTACTTCCATATTCACCTACTCAAAGAGTTGGAGATGTTGTTTTAGAAGGCTTTAGCAAATATACTCATAAAGCAAGACTTTGGAGTTTAGATAAAGCTCAAAGCTTTGATGAAATAATTGATTGGCATAATAGAAATGTAAAGTTTGTTCAAGAAATGAATTCTAGAGGTGAAACTCTACCTCCTTTAAAATATATAGTTACAAAGAAATTTGATGGATTAACTATTAATCTTACCTATAATGAAGAGGGAATATTAGATGTAGCGGCTACTAGAGGTACTGGTGAAACAGGGGAAAATGTAACTGCTCAAGTTAAAACTATAAAATCTATTCCTTTAAAAATAGATAGTAACTCAGTATTTGAAATTCACGGTGAAGCTATAATGACTCAAGAAGCTTTTGATAAATATAATAAAACTTCTGAAGTTCCTCTAAAAAACCTTAGAAATGGTGCAGCCGGAGCATTAAGAAATTTAAATGTAAAAGAGACTGCTAGAAGAAATTTATCAGCATTTTTCTATGATGTAGGATATAAAGAAGGGGAAGGCTTTAAGACATATGAGGAAATGCTTGCTTTTATAAAAGAAAAAGGATTCCCAATGGATGATTATATTAAAGCGTGTACAACGTTAGAAGAACTTCAAAATGAAATAAAGTATATTGAAGAAATAAGATTTGACCTTAATTATGATATAGATGGAGTAGTAATAGCTATTGATGATATGAGAACTAGAGAACTTTTAGGGTATACTGTAAAATTCCCTAAATGGGCAATAGCTTATAAGTTTGAAGCACAAGAGGCAACAACTAAGCTTTTAGATGTTGAGTGGAATGTTGGAAGAAGTGGAAGAGTTGGTCCTACAGCTATATTAGAGCCTGTTGAATTAGCAGGAGTAACTGTAAAAAGAGCTACTCTTAATAACATGGATGATATAAGAAGAAAAGGTGTTAAAATAGGCGCTGATGTATTTGTAAGAAGAAGTAACGATGTTATTCCAGAAATAATGGGAGTTGTTGAATCTACTTTAGAAGGTGCAATAGATATTAATGTACCAGAAACGTGCCCTTCCTGTGGTAGTCACTTAGTATTAGATGGAGCACATTATTTCTGTGAAAATACTTTATCTTGTAAGCCACAAATGGTTAAGAGTATAGTTCATTTTGCATCAAGAGAAGCTATGAATATAGAAGGATTTTCAGAGAAAACTGCTGAACAATTATTTGAAAAGCTTGAAATAAGATCTATAGCAGATTTATATAAATTGAATAAAGATGATTTAATAACTTTAGAAAAGTTTGGACCTAAAAAGGCACAAAACCTTTTAGATGCTGTTGAAAGAAGTAAAAATCCGGAGTTGTATAGATTTATATATGCGTTAGGAATTCCTAATGTTGGAGTTAAAACTGCAAAAGACTTAGTAAACACATTTAAATCTTTAGATGGATTAAAGGAAGCTACTTTTGAACAGCTAGTTGGAGTTAACGATGTTGGTGATATAGTAGCTAGATGTGTATTAGAATTCTTTAAAGAAGAAAAAGTAATTAATACTATAGATGAACTATTTAATTTAGGTGTGAATCCATGGTATGAAGAAAAAGAAGTTAAAGAAAGTGCATTTAGTGGAAAAACTGTAGTTGTTACAGGAACTCTAACTAAATACTCTAGGGGAGAAATAAAAGAAAAACTAGAAAGCTTAGGAGCTAAAGTGTCTGGTAGTGTTAGTAAGAAAACAGATTACGTAATAGCTGGAGAAGAAGCAGGGTCAAAGCTTACTAAAGCAAATGAACTTGGAATAAAAGTACTAAGTGAAGATGATTTTGAAGCTATGATATAAAATAATGAAAAATTTAAAATGGCAAATGGCAAATTGAGGATGAAACTAGCACCTAGTTTTTTTAAGATAGAATTATGGAATTGAGTTCTATCTTAAATTCTTCAAATTCAGGCTTCTGAATTTGTTCCTTAACTTGCCATTTGCCATTATCCATTTGCAATTATATTAAGCGTTATCCATCTTAATAACATTGTTTGTTGAGTCTAAATTATTATTATCCAAAAAAGAATCATCAAAATCAAAATCTAATGAATCTAATACACTCTCATCATTACTTAAGTTTAGTGAGGATATACTTTTATTTATTTTATCTAATAGATAGTTATTAATTCTTTGATTTTTGTACATCTTTAGGAAAATAATAAATGACCATATGCCGATAAACATAAATGATAACATAAATAAAATTCCTACGATATAAAATATCATTTGAATTATTTGTAAAGCTACAGACATATTATCACACCTCCTAAAATCATTATATCATATAAATATACCCTTTATTAACAATAAAAATTCCTAAATAGTATATAAATTACATAAATTGATTATATTGAATAATATTGGATATAATTATATGTATATAGATATTGAAAGGAGAGTAAATTTGAAGAAAATTTTTGTAGTATTAGGATTATTTGTAGTATCTATAGTATTTTTACTAGGATTTATAGATAAAAGTCCAACTAAGCAAGTTAGAAGTGAAGCAGATATAGTTTACTCTATTAATAATATACCAAGTAATTTGGTAACTGTTGGCTCATTAAGTAAAAGAGAACAGGATATTATATGTGCTGTTAGTAAAGGACTAGTAGAATTAGATACAAGTGGAGAATTAGTTCCTGCGTTAGCAGATAGTGTAGATATAAGAGATAATGGAATTGAATATGATTTTAAGATAAGAGATGATGTTTATTGGAGTGATGGTACTAAAATAACTCCTTCGGATATAGCTGAATTTTTTAGAGAAGTTATTACTTTAGAAGCAGAAGAGGATATAGAACCACTATTAAATGTCTTTGGAGTTATAGATTATAGGAATGGAAATAAATCATTTAGTAATGGTGTTGGTATTACTGCAACAGATACTAATTTAATACTTAGGCTTAACTCTCAAGATTCAAATTTCTTAAACGAATTAACTAAAGCACAATATAGATTAAGAAAAAGCGTAATACTTTGGGAAGAAATAGGAAACAATTACACAACTATTCCGTATAGCGGTAATTACTCTATAGCAGATATAAACTCATTAAATGAAATAACACTAAAAAGAAATAATACAGCAGATTCGAGTTTAGCAAAAACAATTCATATGGTTAATGATGATAGCGAAGATTTAGCTTTAGCTGCATTTGAAATAGGGCAAAGGGATATAGTTCTAAATCCACCTAAAAGTCAATTGAGCAGACTTTCTAAGGAGGGTAAGTTAGTAAGTATTCCTTCAAGTAAATCTGTATATTTAGCTTTTAATAAAAATAATATTTTATCAATTGATGATAGAAAAGAGATATATAGACTAATAACTAAAGCTTTAGAGGATTATGAATCAGATAATAAATCATTGATTAAACTGGCAGACGGAAGTTACTTTAGAGATGAAGAACAGGATTTATCTAAACTTCAAGATAGAAAAGTAATGAGTAGCTTAGGTGAAGAAGCTGAAATACCAGAAGTAATATATCTAGCTTGTGAAGAAAGTTTGTTAAATAAAGAAATGGTAGACTATATATCTAATTGGTTTGCTGAAAATACAGATATAACATTAGTAGGATCTTTATTAAGAGAAGAAATTACAAGTGATATTTCTTATTATGATATGGCAATTTTAAATTTAAATGCTGATTATAGTGATAAAAGTGAGTTTTATAAAGTTATATCACCATACATTTCAGAAGAGTTAGCAGAAAAGGTTAGCATTTCTAATACTGTAGAAGAGGAAAAAGAAATATTGACACAAATAGAAGATAATTTATTTGAAAACTATTCAGTATTACCTTTGATTTTTTATAATGATAATATCGCAGTTAATACAAGCATAGAAAATATAAGTTTAGATGGAAATGGAAATTTAAAATTCGAGATAATAAAAAAATAAGACCAGTTGGTCTTATTTTTTTATTACTAATTTTATTATTGGTCAGTTATTTCTAGATTTTCTGAAATAGCTTCATTTTCTTCAGATGGAATACTACTAGTTATATTTAAAGGTGTTGATTCAACAGAAGAGTTAGACTCATTACTTTGTGTTGGAGCAACACTATCTATATAGTTAATCTCAACATCTGAAGAGTTAGAAGTAGAATCCTTTAATATTTCTGGAATTGATTCGGCTTCGTTGTCTAGGTTAACTCTATCAAGAGCTAGGTTGTTTATAAAATCATCTTTAAATAGATGTATAAATAGATAGAAGATTAAAAAATTTCTACTACTATCAAATGAATTCTTATTTACTGAAAAAGAATTTTTTCTTTTATTATAGGTGATATATTTATTAAACACTGGTGCCATACCAGAGCTACTAGGGGTTGGCACATTAGGCATTCTAAAAAAGCTTTCATCTAGCATATCTTTTGATACTAGTGATAATCCCCTATAACGCTCATAGTCATCTAATGTAGGAGCTTCTGGCCAACTTGTTACTAATCCAGAGTTTGTTATATATTTTTTATATATAGAAGAAATTAAATTTTTATATTCACCTCTAGAGTTATCTTCTAATATAAAAGCTAATAAATAGAAGATTATATCATATGATGAATATTTAATTTCTTTCTTTGATGATAGTTTATAGAAACATTCGTTTTCTTCATCATACAAAGAGTATAGTTTATTAATAATAGCTTTAGATTTATCTTTAAAAGCTATTATATTGGTATGTTTATATGAGAGAGCTAAAACTATAGAGCATAATGCAGCAGTATCTAAAGAGTTTATATAGTAGTCCTTATCATCAAATTTATTCATAGTATAATCAGAAATATCAGCTATCAATGTTTGAAGATTTTCTAGAGGACAATAGCTATATAATATGTTGAATGCTAATAATATTTTACAAAGTTCATCTAGAGAACATTCATATATGTTTTCTTTATAATCTAAAAACATTTGAAGAATCTCTAAAGAAAATGTTTCGTAATCTTTAGATGAAGCATCATTCTTATTTTTATAAGAATATAGATAGTAAGCTAACATCATAAATGCTTGATCAGAGAATTTAAATTTTTTATCTTTATCAACTAAGTTAAAGTTTTTAGAGTTATTTTCAAACATATTCTTTTTGTCTGTAAATACTCCTTCAGAGTTTCTAAGATTTTCAGAATAGAATTGTAATTGTTCTTTTGTGAGAGAATTATATATTTCATATATAGAATAAGTACTTCTCTCTATGTTTTCAAAGCTATGATAATAATCTAGTAATTCAAGTAAGCATAATGTCATAAGTGCATTTGTTGAAGGATTTATTTCTTTTTTAAAAGTATCCTCATCGAAGCCGTTAGAATTTTTACTGTGGATAAAGTTTGGAGATGCCTTTCTATACACACATAATAGTGGAGAAAAATTATTCATTGTGTTAATATCAAATGAGGGACTTAAATTTTTAAAGTTTTTTATTGATGAAACTAAACCACATTTCGATTCTAAAACAATAGTTTTTACAGCTTCTTTAGATAAATAGAATAGTTGTGAGTTTATTTCTTCTTGGCGTAAACTATTCATTCTAAAAAATGGACCAATATATTTCAAAATTTTCACCTCTTATAATAATCCTTATATTAATAATATGAGATAACTTTTAAAATAGTTCACTTTTTTTGAAAAAGCAATAATTTTAGGACGTATAAGAGGTATAATGAGGCTATATAAATTAGGATAATATAAAAAATTACAGTTAAATTTTACATTAACAGTATATATATATTAAAATTGGAGGAGATATTATGAGAAGTGATAATCGTAAGAACAATAACGTTAGACACACTAAAATAACTAGAAACTATATAAAGCATGCTGAAGGATCAGTATTAATAGAAGTAGGAGATACAAAAGTTATATGCACTGCATCAATTGAAGATAAAGTACCTCCTTTTTTAAAAGGTACAGGAGAAGGGTGGATAACAGCTGAATATAATATGTTACCAAGATCTACTGCCACTAGAAAAGTAAGAGATATTGCAAGATTAAAGCAAGATGGAAGAACTATGGAGATACAAAGGTTAATAGGAAGAGCATTAAGATCAGTAGTTGATTTAAAGGCTTTAGGAGAAAAGACTATTTGGATAGATTGTGATGTTATTCAAGCAGATGGAGGAACAAGAACTACTTCTATCACAGGAGCTTTTGTTGCTTTAGTAGATGCAATAAATAAGCTTCATAGAATTAAACCTTTTAAAGTATATCCAATAAGAGAGTTTGTTTGTGCAACTAGCGTAGGAATAGTAAATGGAGAAAAGATGATTGATTTATGCTATGAAGAGGATTCAAGTGCACAAGTTGATATGAATATAGTTGGAACTGGAAGTGGAGAGTTTGTAGAAATTCAAGGAACTGGTGAAGAAGCTCCATTTTCAAGAAAAGATTTAAATGAACTTTTAGATTTAGGAGAAAAGGGAATAAAGCAAATAATTCAAATTCAAAAGGAAACTTTAAAAATGGATGCTTTATGGATAGGAACAGGAGAATCAAAGTAATGAAGAAATTAATTATAGCTAGTAATAATAAGAAGAAAATAAAAGAGCTAAAAGCTATAGTAGAAAATCTAGGGTGGGATGTAAAGTCTTTAGCAGATGAAAATATAGATATAGAAGTAGAAGAAGATGGATTAACATTTGAAGCAAATGCAGAAAAGAAAGCAAGAGAAATATATGACTTTTTAATCAAAAGAGGAGATAAGAATTTTGCTGTTTTATCTGACGATTCTGGATTAGAGGTAGACTGCTTAAATGGTGCACCAGGAGTTTACTCAGCAAGATATGCAGGAGAACATGGAAATGATGCTGCTAATAATAAAAAGTTATTAGAAGAGCTAAAGAATGTTAAAGGCGAAGATAGAAGAGGTAGATTCGTCTGTGCTATAGCGTTAATAGATACTAATGGAAATAGTAATATTGTTAGAGGAACTGTTGAAGGGCTAATAAAGGAAGAACTAAATGGAGAAGGTGGATTTGGATATGATCCATTATTCTACTATGAACCTGCAAACATGACATTTGCTGAATTAGAAGCAAGTGAAAAAAATAAGATTTCTCATAGAGCAAATGCACTTAAAAAGATAGAAGAATATTTAAAATAAAGTGCGAGCTAAGGCTCGCAAGTGAAAAGTCGACTTTGTCGAAGTGAAAGGCTACTACGTAGTGGTGAAAAGTTAACTACGTTAAGGGGAAAATGCTACTATAAGTAGCAGAGAAAAGCATTTTATCTAATTAGAGATCTTTTCCTTATTGCCATAGGCAATATTTTCTCCTCAGCTTTAGCTGACTTTTCCTCTTTGACGAAGTCAAACTTTTCACCAAAGTGCCTCACACTTTATTTCAATTGTAACTATATAACTATAAATTTTAAGGGGTGTTTATATGTTAATTGCTGTTATTAGTGATTCTCATAATAATGATAGAGCTATAAATGAAGTTAAGAATTATATAAAGAATGCAGATGTTTTATTATTTTTAGGAGATGGAGAAAGTGATATAGCTAAAATCACTGAAGGGTTTAAAGGTGAAGTGTATTCAGTAAGTGGTAATTGTGATTTCTTAGGTAAAAGTCCTAATGAAAGAATAATAGAATTAGATGGGATAAAGATATTTATGTGTCATGGTCATGCCTATAATGTTAAATTTGGATACGATAATATATATTATAGAGGATTATCATTAGGAGTTGATATAGTTCTATTTGGTCATTCACATATACCGATAGTAGAGAAGCATAATAATATATGTTTAATGAATCCAGGGAGTATTTCTCATGGAGCATGTATGGCAAAGCGATCATTAGGGTATATTGAAATTAAAGAGGGAAAAATAGCACAAATATATACTAAAGAAATAAAAAACAGATAAAAATAAAAAAAATGAAAAAAAGGTATTGACGTTTTAAAAATCATATTGTAGAATAATCCTTGTCGTCGCGAGATGATAAAGCTCTTCGGGGTGTGGCGCAGATGGGAGCGCGCGTGGTTTGGGACCATGAGGTCGCAGGTTCAATCCCTGTCACCCCGACCAATTTAGTTTTAAAACTTAAAAAAAGTTGTTGACTAAATTAGAGTTTTGAGTTAATATGTAACTCGGTTCTGGTTAAGAAATTAATCAGAAGAAGTTAAGTATGCGGGTATCGTATATCGGTAATACTCCAGCCTTCCAAGCTGGAAAGGTGGGTTCGATTCCCACTACCCGCTCCAAAAAAGCTTTGAAAAAAAGCTTGACAAAATAAAATGAATGTTTTAAAATAATAAACGTTCTCTGAAAAAAAGTATGCGTGTTTAGCTCAGCTGGATAGAGCAACGCCCTTCTAAGGCGTGGGCCAGGAGTTCGAATCTCTTAACACGCACCATACTTCGGGGTGTGGCGCAGATGGGAGCGCGCGTGGTTTGGGACCATGAGGTCGCAGGTTCAATCCCTGTCACCCCGACCAGTTTTCAAAAAACAAAACTTAATAATAATTAAGTAAATGCAAATATGCGGGTATCGTATATCGGTAATACTCCAGCCTTCCAAGCTGGAAAGGTGGGTTCGATTCCCACTACCCGCTCCATATGCGTGTTTAGCTCAGCTGGATAGAGCAACGCCCTTCTAAGGCGTGGGCCAGGAGTTCGAATCTCTTAACACGCACCAATTATTTGCGGGTATCGTATATCGGTAATACTCCAGCCTTCCAAGCTGGAAAGGTGGGTTCGATTCCCACTACCCGCTCCATTATGGTGAACGTAGTTCAGTTGGTAGAGCGCCAGTTTGTGGCACTGGTTGTCGTGGGTTCGAGTCCCATCGTTCACCCCATACGCAGGGATATCGCCAAGCGGTAAGGCACCGCACTTTGACTGCGGTATTCGTAGGTTCAAATCCTGCTATCCCTGCCACTTACGGTTTACTAGCTCAGTCGGTAGAGCACTTGACTTTTAATCAAGGTGTCCGGGGTTCGATTCCCCGGTAAGCCACCAAATGCAGATGTGGCGAAATTGGCAGACGCACTAGACTTAGGATCTAGCGCCTTTGGCGTGGGGGTTCGACTCCCTTCATCTGCACCATATGCGAAAGTGGCTCAATGGTAGAGCGCCACCTTGCCAAGGTGGATGTTGCGGGTTCGAGTCCCGTCTTTCGCTCCAAATATGCGGGTATCGTATATCGGTAATACTCCAGCCTTCCAAGCTGGAAAGGTGGGTTCGATTCCCACTACCCGCTCCATATGCGTGTTTAGCTCAGCTGGATAGAGCAACGCCCTTCTAAGGCGTGGGCCAGGAGTTCGAATCTCTTAACACGCACCATTTATTTGCGGGTATCGTATATCGGTAATACTCCAGCCTTCCAAGCTGGAAAGGTGGGTTCGATTCCCACTACCCGCTCCATTATGGTGAACGTAGTTCAGTTGGTAGAGCGCCAGTTTGTGGCACTGGTTGTCGTGGGTTCGAGTCCCATCGTTCACCCCATACGCAGGGATATCGCCAAGCGGTAAGGCACCGCACTTTGACTGCGGTATTCGTAGGTTCAAATCCTGCTATCCCTGCCACTTACGGTTTACTAGCTCAGTCGGTAGAGCACTTGACTTTTAATCAAGGTGTCCGGGGTTCGATTCCCCGGTAAGCCACCAAATGCAGATGTGGCGAAATTGGCAGACGCACTAGACTTAGGATCTAGCGCCTTTGGCGTGGGGGTTCGACTCCCTTCATCTGCACCATATGCGAAAGTGGCTCAATGGTAGAGCGCCACCTTGCCAAGGTGGATGTTGCGGGTTCGAGTCCCGTCTTTCGCTCCAAATATGCGGGTATCGTATATCGGTAATACTCCAGCCTTCCAAGCTGGAAAGGTGGGTTCGATTCCCACTACCCGCTCCAAGTAAAGCAATCATGTTAATGGTTGCTTTTTTTATTATATTTAAATATTGTTTAATCAAAGTTTAAATAAATAATAGTAAATTTGTAATGAAAATAATTTAATATAATTAAATTAATATAATTATATTAATAAAAGGGAAACTATCTGAATTTTTATCAGATAGTTTCCCTTTTTTATATAGTAAAAAGATAAAATTTATTATTAGGCTAATTTATTTTCAGTTTGCTTTTTAGAATTATTTAAACGAAAATCCTTAGGAGATATACCAGCTATCTTTTTAAACATTTGACTAAAATATGATGAATTTGAAAATCCAACTATTGATGAAATATCGCGAATAGAATAATTAGTAGTAATTAATAAGTTTTTTGATTCATCTATTCTTTTATTTATAAGATAGTTTATAGGTGAAATACCCATTTCTTTAGTAAATAGATGAACAAGATGAAACTTATTAACATAAGTTAAGTTAGATAAAAAGTCTAAAGTTATATTCTCAGAGTAATGAGAGTCTATATAGTTTTTTATCTTCATACATTCTATATTTACTTTTTCAAAATTCTCAGTAATAAATATATCTGAACTAGTATTTCTCATAACTTGTATAAGAAATAAAGTTAATATACTTTTACAAGCCAATTCATAATTAAGGTTTTTTTCTTCTAATTCATTTATAAGCGTATTTAAATTATATAAAATTTCACTTTTTTTCTTATTAAAATTCAGTACTTTATATGTATTTAAAGCATCTTTACTATTATCTTCATTTAGAGTAGAAGGTGATATGCCGATAGCAAGATTATTGATTGCAAATACTATATATTCTAATGGATTAGATGAGCTAACAGATCGTTCAGTATGTGAACAGTTCGGATTAATAAGAATTAAATCAGATTCTTTAACAGAAACTATTTCATCTCCTATTTGGAAAGTACCTTGTCCACTAGTTATAAAAAATATTTCGGTAAAAGGGTGCATGTGAAGGGTACTATGCCAATCGTTTTCAAATTTTGATTTGCTTATATATATAAGTTCAAAGTCTAAGTCATATACATTGTTTTTGGTTAATAAATATCTTGTGTTTCCCATAAAAATACCTCTTATACGCAATATATTATAATTATATCACAAAAAATATAATAAAATGAAAAATATAGAAAAAACTATTAAAATATGTTGTCCATTATAACAATATAGTTAAATAAATCAGCAATAATATTGTTGTGAAAACAATTACTAAAAATTAAACTAGAAGTAATAAATATAGAAATCATAGTGATTATTATAAATAAGGAAATAATAAAGTATTTATTAGTGATTTTATATATTTTATTTTAAGTTGATTTAAGAAAAAATAATAATTTATGTATAAAAGGACGGGAGAGGTGCGAAATGAACAAAGGGAGAGTTACGATTCCAACAGATGATAATTTTATAAAGGAAACTTTAGAAATTGCAGAAAAATGGGGTGCTGATGGAATAAGAGATTGTGATGGATTTAAGTTACCAAGAGAAATAAAGGGGTTAGCTGAGAGAATATATTCAACATATTTTGTTGCTCGTGGAGATAATGAGTGGGCTGAAGCTAATAGAGAAGAATTACAACAAACATATTTAATGACAAAGCATCATGTTGCTGTAGAAGACAAGTTAACTATAAAAATAATGGATGGTTATTTTGCAGAGCAAGTAGAACCAGATACTTATCATGATATAAAAACTTGGTGGGAAGTTATTGATAGAACTACCAACGAAGTAGTACCTACAGAAAATTGGACATATAGTGAAGAAACTGGCGAAGTAGAAATAAACAATGTTAGTAAATGGCATGAATATACAGTGTCCTTCTTAGCTTATTGCATTTGGGATCCAACACAAATGTATAATCATATAACTAACAATTGGGGAGACAAGCCTCATGAAATGCCATTTGATGCAAGAAAGCCAAAGACTAATAAACACATAATAGAAGCTATGCATAATTGGTTAGATGAACATCCAGAATCGAATGTAGTAAGATTTACAACTTTCTTCTATCATTTTACTTTAGTATTTAATGACTTAGCTAAAGAAAAATTTGTTGATTGGTTTGGATATAGTTCAAGTGTTAGTCCAGAAGCTTTAGATGAATTTGAAAAAGTAAAAGGATATAGATTAAGACCAGAAGATATTATAGACCAAGGTTATTATAATTCTCCATTTAGAGTTCCTTCTAAGGCATTTTTAGATTATATAGATTTCCAACAACAATTCGTAGCTGAAAATGTTAAGAAGTTAGTTGATGTAGTTCATGAAGCTGGAAGAGAAGCTATGATGTTCTTAGGAGATAACTGGATTGGAACTGAGCCATATGGAAAGTACTTTGAAAGTATAGGACTAGATGGAGTAGTTGGTTCTGTTGGTGGGGGAGCTACTTTAAGAATGATTTCAGATATTCCTGGAGTTAAGTATACTGAAGGAAGATTCTTACCATACTTCTTCCCTGATACATTCTATGAAGGAAATGATCCAACTATAGAGGCTAGAGATAATTGGATAACTGCACGTAGGGCTATTATGAGAAAACCAGTAGATAGAATTGGATATGGTGGATATTTATCTTTAGCTTATAAATTCCCTAAATTTGTTGAGTACATCGAATCTGTATGTGATGAGTTTAGAGAAATATATGATAATATAGATAATTCTAAACCATACTGTGGATTAAAAGTTGGAGTGTTAAATTGTTTTGGTAAATTAAGAAGTTGGCAAACTCATATGGTTGCACATGCATTATGGTATAAGCAAATATATACTTATCTTGGAATTATAGAATCACTAAGTGGAATGAGCTTAGATGTAGAGTTTATAAGCTTTGATGATATAAAAGCAAATGGTGTTCCAAGTGATATAGATGTGATTATAAATGCTGGTGATGCAGGTACATCATTCAGTGGTGGAGAAAAGTGGTTAGATAAAGAAATTGTAACTGCTTTAAGAGGATGGATTTATAATGGAGGAGGATTTGTTGGTATTGGTGAACCTTCAGCAGTATTAGAGGGAGGACACTTCTTCCAACTTGCAGAAGCATTAGGTGTTGATAAAGAATTAGGATTCTCATTAAGCACAGATAAATACTTCAAGACTCCTGTAGAGAAACACTTTATAACTGAAGATGTAGTTGAGCCATTTGATTTTGGAGAAAGTCAAAAGAATGTTTACTCTAAGAGTAATGATACAGAAATTATATGCTATGAAAATGGAGATCTTTTAATGTCTGCTAATAGATATGGAAAAGGTAGAGCTGTTTATATAGCAGGATTGCCATACTCAATTCAAAATACACGTATTCTTATGAGAAGTTGTTTCTATGCAGCAGGAAAAGAAGATGATATGAAAAAATGGTATGCAGATAATTTAAATTGTGAAGTATCAGCTTACTTAGAAACAAAAAAATATGCAGTTGTTAATAATTCAAATGAAGAGCAAACTACTTTAGTTTATGATGGAAACGGAAGTTCGGTTGAGATGACATTAGCTCCATGTGAAATAAAATGGATTAATATGATATAATTGTTGGAATAAACCTCTGGATATATTATCCAGAGGTTAAATTAAAATATAGAGGGGTGGACATATGAAACCAGTATTACTTGTAATGGCAGCTGGATTAGGTAGCAGATATGGTGGATTAAAACAATTAGATAAAATAGGTCCAAATGGAGAAATTATATTAGAATTATCTTCTTATGATGCTATAAAAGCAGGTTTTGAGAAGATAGTGTTTATTTTGAGAAAAGAAATTGTAGAAGAATTTAAAGAGCTTATAGGAAATAAGTTATCTAAATTTGCAGAAATAGAATATGTAATACAAGATATGAATAACATACCTGAAGGATTTGAAATACCAGAAGGAAGAATAAAGCCATGGGGAACCGGTCATGCAATTTTATGTGCAAAAGATGTTATTAAATCTCCATTTTTAGTTATAAATGCAGATGATTATTATGGGCAAGAGTCCTTTAAATTAATGTATGAATATTTAAATAATAATACTGAAGAAAATCATCATGCGATGGTTGGATATGAATTGAAAAATACTTTATCTGAAAATGGGCATGTAGCAAGAGGAATATGTACTGTAGAAAATGGTGAATTGAAGGAAGTTGTAGAGAGAACTAGGATTATTAAAAAAGGAGAAGCTGCTTATTATACAGAGAATGAACAAGAGTGGATTGAGATAAATTATAACTCAATTGTTTCAATGAATATGTGGGGATTTATGAATTCAATATTTGAACTTACTGAGAAAGGATTTAAATATTTCTTACAAAATGACTTGAAGGATAATCCAATAAAAGCTGAGTATTATATACCGTTAATTGTTAGCAATTTAATTAATAGTGGAAAAGGCAAAGTTAAGGTTATGAATTCTAAAGACAAATGGTACGGTGTAACATATCAAGAAGATAGAGTATTAGTTAAAGAAGCTATTGAAAAGATGATAAATGAGGGTAAATATGAGAAAAACTTATGGGAGGGTATAAAAAGAAATGGAAAGTAATTTTTTAGAGTTAACAAAACAAGCTTTGGATTTAATAAATATTGAAGGAGATATAGTAGAGGTAGTTCCATTCGGAGGAGGACTTATAAATGCTACTTTTTTAGTAAGAACAAAATTAGAAGGTGGAGAAGAAAGAAAGTATATACTTCAAAGAATTAATCACTATATATTTAAAGAAGTTGAAAAGCTAATGGATAACTATTGTAGGGTTTGTGATTATTTAAAAGATATAGTAGCTAAAAATAATGGAGATATTGAGAGAGAGACAATAACAGTGGTAAATGCTAAAGATGGAAGAAGCTTTACACAAGACTCAGAAGGAAACTATTGGAGAGCTATAAAATTCATACCAGATACAATAACATATGAAACAATAAGTTGTGAAGATGATTTTTATAAGGCTGGGAAAGCTTTTGGTAATTTTCAAAATATGTTAGCTGATTATAATGCAGAATTACTTTATGAATCTATTCCTAATTTCCATAATACAAAAGAACGTTTAAAAACTTTTATTAATGCAATAAAAGAAAATAAATCAGGAAGAAAAGATAAGGTAGTTGATGAAATAAACTTTATATTAGAAAGGCAAGAACAGGCTTCATCATTAGTAGATATGCTTGAGAGAGGGGAATTGCCTTTAAGAGTTACTCATAATGACACTAAGATAAGTAATGTATTATTAGATAAAGATACTAAAGAAGGTATTTGTGTTATAGATTTAGATACAATAATGCCGGGATTATCTTTATATGATTTTGGAGATGCAATAAGAAGTGGAGCAACATTTGCAAGAGAAGATGAAGAAGATTTAAGTAAAGTATTTGTTGATTTAGGGTTATTTGAAGCATTTACTAAGGGATTTATAGAAGGTGTAGATAATGGACTTACACAAAAAGAAATTGAAATGTTACCAATGGGAGCTAAGATAATTACTTTAGAACAAGGTATGAGATTTTTAACTGATTACTTAGACGGAGATTTATATTATAAGACAAGCTGTGATGATCACAATTTAGTAAGAACTAGAACTCAATTAAAACTTGTAAAGGATTTAGAGGATAAATGGGAAGAAGTAAATAATATAGTAAAAAAATATAGCTAATAAATATAAAAGGGGGTACTAAATATGATAAAGTTTGGGACCGGAGGATTTAGAGCAATAATTGGTGATGAATTTACTAAAAATAATATTCAACAATTAGCTAGAGCAGTTGCTAGAATGATGAAGGATGAAAATGTAGAAAAGAAAACTGTAGTGATAGGGTATGACAGACGTTTTCTTTCAAAAGAATCTATGATATGGATTTCTGAAGTTTTAGCTTATGAAGGGATAAAGGTGATGATGATAAATAGGTCAATGCCAACACCTTTAATGATGTTTGAAGTTAAGAAACAAGGTTTAGATTATGGTATGGCAGTAACTGCGAGTCATAACCCTGCGATTTATAATGGGGTAAAGTTATTCACAAAAGGTGGAAAAGATGCAGACGAAGTTGTGACTAAAAATGTTGAAAACTATATAGAAAAATTAGAAAATGAACCACTGAGGTGGATTGATTATGATGATGCTGTTAAGAGTGAATTAATAGTACCTTATAATCCTTTTAACGATTATATTGATAGTATACTTTCACAAATTGATTTGGATAGTATTAAGAAAGCTAACTTAAGAGTAGTTTTAGACCCTATGTATGGTGTAAGTCAAACATCTTTAAGAACTATATTATCTACGGCAAGATGCGAATTAGATGTTATAAATGAAAGGCATGATACTCTATTTGGAGGAAAATTACCAAGTCCTAATGTTGATACATTAAGAGCGTTACAACAACATGTACTTGATAGACATTATGATATTGGGATTGCAACAGATGGAGATGCGGATAGATTAGGAGTTATAGATAATAACGGAAGATTCCTTCACCCAAATGATATATTAGTTCTTTTATATTACTATCTTGTAAAGTATAAGGGATGGAATGGGCCTGTAGTTAGAAATATAGCTACAACACATTTATTAGATAAAGTTGCTGAGAGTTTTGGACAAAAATGCTACGAAGTGCCTGTGGGATTTAAACATATATCAGCTAAGATGATAGAAAGTGATGCTATTATAGGTGGAGAATCAAGTGGTGGATTAACTGTAAAAGGGCATATTCAAGGTAAAGATGGAGTTTATGCTGCATCATTACTTATAGAGATGATTGCAGTAACAGGAAAGTCATTATCACAAATATATGAAGATATATGCAAAGAATATGGTGAACTATTTATGACTGAAAGTGATTATGCAATGACTCATAATAGAAAAGAAGAGCTTATAAAACAAATAATGATAGATAAGAAGCCAATAGAATTTCCTTATGAAATAGAAAAAGTATCATACCTTGATGGATATAAGGTATATTTTAAAAATGGTGGATGGGTGATAATACGTTTTTCAGGAACGGAACCAGTATTAAGAGTATTCTGCGAAATGGATACACTAGAAAAAGCACAGGAAGTAAGTGATATAGTTAAGAATACATTGTCACTATAGAAATAAAGTGCGAAGCACTTTGGTGAAAACTTTGACTTCGTTAAAGGGGAAAAGTCAGCTAAAGCTGAGGAGAAAATATTGCCTATGGCAATAGGGAAAAGATTTCTAATGAGATAAAATACTTTTCTTTGCTACTTATAGTAGTATTTTCACCTTAACGTAGTTAGCTTTTTACCGCTACGTAGTAGCCTTTCACTTCGATAAAGTCGACTTTTCACTTGCGATCCTTAGCTCGTTCTTTATTTGTTTGGTGCACCTAGAGGGACTTGAACCCCCGACGCCTGGATTCGAAGTCCAGCACTCTATCCAGCTGAGCTATAGGTGCATATTACTTTATTATTATAAACTTAATTAAAAAATAATTCTATATTAAGTTTATAACAAGTTAAAGATATATAAATTTTTATAAAAATTAAATTTAATAACATTATAAAATTAACAAAAAAGCATAATAGTTATGTTACAATTAGTCGAGTTCTTAACATTTGATGAAAAGGTTAACATGATATATAATAAAGTTAATTATGATAGCAATATATATAAAGGAAATGCCAATATAGAGATTGTTTTCATAGGCCTAAAAAGGCTATATTATTATTATAACATATAGTTAAGTATTTAATGGTATAAAAAAGGGGAGGATGAATATTATGAAAATGAAAAAACTTATGTCAATTTTGTTAGCAGGGTGTATGGCATTTTCTTTAACAGCATGTGGGTCTAAAGATAATAGCGGAGATACAGGATCTACAAACGCAGATGCTTCAACAGGAAATGATACAACAGTATCAGCTGATTCAGGGGAATTAACTTATTGGTCAATGTGGAATAACACAGAGCCACAAGCAAAAGTAATCAAAGAAGCTATAGATGCTTATACAGCAGAAACAGGAATAAAAGTAAATGTAGAATGGAAGGGTAGAGATTTAGGAACAGTTCTACAATCAGCACTTGAAGCTGGAGAAAAGATAGATTTCTTTGATTGGGATTATCAAAAGATAGCTTTAGAATATGCTGATAAAGTATTAAATTTAGAAGATATGGCTAAAGCAGTTAACTATGATGATTTTGCAATTAAAGCATTACCAGCAAGTGTTAGAAGATGGGCTGGAAGTTTAGTAACTATTCCTTATCAACCATATACTTCAGGAATATTCTATAATAAAGCTATGTTTGAAGAAGCTGGTATAGAAAAAGAACCTCAAACTTGGGCTGAATTCTTAGAAGTTTGCCAAAAGTTAAAAGATTTAGGGGTTGCTCCATTAGCTCAAGATGATGCTTATGTAGACTATGCGTTTGGATATCATTTAGCACGTTATGCTGGACAAGCTGAAGTTGAAAATATAGCTATAAACGGTGATTGGGCTGAAAACGAAAACGTTTTAAAAGCTGCACAAGATATAGTTGATTTAATAGAAAAAGGTTATTTCTCTGAATATGCACCAGGTGCTTATCCAGAAGGAGAAAATGAAGTTGGTTATGAAGAAGCTGCTATGTTAGTTAATGCTTCATGGGTACCAGCAGAAATTACAAATAATACTGGATGTGATTTAGAGTGGGGTATGTTTAACTATCCTTCAGTTGATGGTGGTAAAGATCCTAACACTATAGCTAATGTTGGAGCTCAAGGTTTTGCAATCAACAAGAATAGTGAAAATGCTCAAGCTGCATTTGATTTAATAATGAAAATAACAACTGGTGAATACGATCAAAAAATGGCTTTAGAATGTGGTGGTATTCCAGCTGACTCTAGAAATGAAGAATGGCCAGAAGATTTAGTTGGTGTTAGAGAATCATTCTTAGCACTTACTGAAACATATGACTGGAATGCAGGATTAAATGCAAATCCAGATGTTAAAGAAACAATTAAAACAAATTGCTTACAACTTTTCGAAGGTAAGTTAACTGCACAAGAATTTGTAGATGCTATGGAAAGCGCAACAAAATAATAAAAAAATCAAATTTGATTAAATAAAGGGATATTGCAGAATCTTATAATTGTTGGCTTTGCAATAGCCCTTTTTATATTCACAGTTTGAATAGGAGGCATACTATGAAAAAAAATAAGACTATGATTGTTGCATTTATTACACCAGCAATCCTTACTTTCTGCATTATGTTTTTATATCCAGTTATAAGAACAGTTTTTATAAGTTTTTACTCTGTAAGTAGTGTAACAGCACCAAAAGAGCAATGGATATCTGTAGGACTTGGAAATTATTTGAAGCTATTAACTTCTAGTTCATTTAAAGTATCAATGATGAATATTTTTAAGATATGGGTAGTTGGAGGAGCAATAGTATTAACAATATCTTTATTATTCGCAGTAATATTAACAAGTGGAGTTAGATTTAAAAGTTTTTGGCGTGCGGCTATATATTTGCCTAATGTTATTAGTGCGGTAGCATTAGCAACTATGTGGTTACAATTTGTTTTCCAACAAAAATACGGTATCATAAATTGGTTTTTTAAAGCAATGGGAAATGAAAAGTTAGCTAGGTTAAATTGGCTAGCCAGTGATATGAAATTCTGGGCAATGCTCATAGCATTCTGCTTTGGGGCTGTAGGATATTATATGCTTATTTTTTTAAGTGGTATAGAAAGAATTCCGGAAGAGTATTATGAAGCTGCTACAATAGATGGAGCAAGTAAGCTAAGACAATTCACAAGTATTACACTACCTTTATTAAAAGGGGTGTTTAAGACTAATTTAACATTCTGGAGTATTAATACTGTTATGTTTTTCGTATGGTCAAAGATGTTCTCACCATTAGGTGCAGAAGGTTCTACAATAACACCGATGGTGTATATGTACGAAACTGTATTTGGAGGAACTGGATATAGCAACCGTGATGCAGGATTAGGAGCAGCTGTAGGAGTTACTTTAGCAATTATAGTTGTTATTATATTTGCAGTAATGAATTTATTAATAAAAGAAGAAAAGATAGAAATGTAGGAGGTGGATAAATTATGGCTAAAGTAAAAGAAAAGAAAATAAAAGAACCTATTAATTGGAAAAAGGAATTAAAACTTGCACCAGCATATTTAATACTTTTTGCATGGGTAGCATTTACAGTTATAGTTATTGGATGGATTTTTGCAGCAAGTTTATCTACTTCTCGTGAGATATTTAAAGGTGATGTTCTAAAATTTGCATCAGGATTTCATTGGGAAAATTACGTAACTGCATGGAAAACTCAAAATGTAAGTGTATTTTTTGCTAACTCATTATTTTATGCAACAATTTCATGTGTAGGGATATTACTAATATCAGCTCCAGCAGCATATGTATTATCTCGTTATACTTTCTTAGGCAATAAGACAATTAAAACAAGTTTTGTAATTGGGATGAGTATACCAGTAATTATGATAATACTACCTTTATTTAGTATTGCAACTAAAGCTCATTTAACAGGAAATAGGTGGTTATTGATAATTTTATATATTTGCTTAAATGTACCGTTTACTACTACATTTTTATTAAACTTTTTTGGTAGCTTAAGTAAGAGCTATGAAGAGGCTGCAGCTATTGATGGATGTAGTCCAATGAAAACCTTCTGGGTTATTATGCTTCCTTTAGCTCAACCTGGAGTAGTTACTGTAACAATTTTTAACTTTTTAGCAGTTTGGAATGAGTACTTCTTAGCTCTTATTTTTGCAAATTCAGATAGTATGAAGTCTGTTGGAGTTGGATTATTCTCAATGGTAGCAGCACTTAGAGCAGTAGGAGATTACGGAAGTCTTTTTGCAGCAGTTATTATAGTATTCCTACCTACATTCTTAATTTATATCTTCTTATCAGAAAAGATTATCGCTGGAGTTACTGGTGGAGGAGTAAAAGGCTAACAAAAGGTTGTAGTTTGGTACGATAATAAAAGAAAAGAATTAGTATTAGAAAAAAGTAAGAAAGTAGTATTAACATTACAAAGTTTTGATTAAATAAGATAAATAAAGGGGCTGTATCAAAAAAAAATTGATATTTGCCGATAAAGAAAAGGAAGTTCGAATTTGAACTTCCTTTTTTGCGCATAGTAATAATATGAAAAACTTCACAAAAAATGTGATTCCTATGCAACAAATAGGATTTGCATT
>NZ_JAJNOS010000025.1:0-27983 GCF_021044725.1 Clostridium sp. NSJ-145 | reverse complement strand
AATGCAAATCCTATTTGTTGCATAGGAATCACATTTTTTGTGAAGTTTTTCATATTATTACTATGCGCAAAAAAGGAAGTTCAAATTCGAACTTCCTTTTCTTTATCGGCAAATATCAAATTTTTTTTGATACAGCCCCTTTTATAATATTATTGTCTATATCCACTTCCAGCTCCAGTTAGAGCTTTTATTTCATGAAGATTAAGATTTCTACTATTGTTTAATACTTCATTGATTTTATGGCTCTTATGACTGCAAGCCTCAGCTATATCATTACTAATATTATTTATTACATCAACTATATTGCTATGTTTATGTCCATTTCCTGCACCAGTTTGCGCCTTTATTTGATGAAGATTAACTTTACCTTTTATATTTGTTACTACATCATATATTTTTTGACTTTTATGATTAGTAGTAGTTACAGGAATAGTATCAATAGTTGTGCTATTATATCCATTTCCAATACCAGTCATAGCCTTTATTTCATGTAAGTTTAGCCCTCTTCCATTTTCATTAATAACTTCGTAAATCTTTCTTATCTTATTGTTTCTCATTTAAAATTCCTCCTAAAATATAAAGCTTTTTTATTTAATCAATTCAGTTTAATTTCATATTTCTTTTATACTAATATATACAAGAGTTATTTTTACTTTAGGGACCTTTTTAACTGAAAGTCCAAATTTCATATTTGGTAACTTGAAGTTACTCCTACGAATGCATATGAGTAGTGAGTTTCCTTATTAAATCTAAAATTTTATGTAATTTTTTAAATTTAAATTACTCTTAATAACCTTGTCACTATTAAATACAATAGCTAATTATATTTTAGGTACCTTTTTAACTGAAAGTCCAAATTTCACATTTGGTAACTTGAAGTTACTCCTACGAATGTATATGAGTAGTGAGTTTCCTTATTAAAGCCAAAATTTTATATTTTGTTGCTTGAACTTACACTGGAAGTGTACTCCTACAAATATGTATGAGTAGCGAGTTTCCTTATTAAGGCCAAAATTTTATTTTTTATTTTTAATTAATAATTACTAAAAAAAATTGTTAATTTTCTAAAACTATTTTCATATAATGACTTTGTATTATAGTTGATACATTTAGGAGGCAAGTAATGTATAAAATTGAAATTAAAGAATTAGGAGAAAATAAAGTCAGCCTTTGTGAAACAATAAAATATCTTCAATATAATGAACTATATAATTTAGTAAAACCATACTTAAATATTGAACATTTATCATTTTCCATTAAAAATGATTGCCCTGATGGTCGTGAATGGGGCTTTATATATGCAGGTGATACGATTGTTGGAGAAATCAAAATAACTAAATTATTTAACTAAAAATAAACCTAACACTACAGTCTACAAACTATAGTGCTAGGCTTTTAGTCATTTATTAATTTTCTCTAGCTTTAAAAAAATCATCTATCTTCACTGCACCTTCTAATACTTCCCTTTCCACATACAAGGTTCTATCTCCCCTTGTCATCATACTCCATTTAACCAAGCTAATTGAACCCTTCTCAATTTCTATTGCCGTAATACACCTAGGATGAACACAACTTCCATCATTAAAATACATTACTTCTCCAACTTTAGGAAAGCTTGGCCTATGTGTATGACCAGCTATTAACATTTTATTTTCTTCTTCTGCCCATTTCATTAGATGTTGTTCTATTTTATCTTTACGCTTGTAGTTTTCCCCAGCTCTTGTAGGATCTTTAACTCCCCAAAGTTCTAATGGTCTCCATAAATACCTCACTAAAAATCTACCTAATTTCCAAGCTCTATCATTAATAAAATCTCCCTGATGCCCATGAACAATAAATATTCTATTACTATTATTGCTATCTTCTAAAATCAATCCCTCATAGACCTGCATTGAAGGAAATAACGGACAAACTTTTTTTCTTGTCTCGCAATAATACTCACTACAATTTCTATTGAACAATTTCTCATTTTTCTTTTCTATATCATGATTTCCATAAATAATATATAACCTGTTTTCATTATAAAACTTAGACATCAACCAAAATGAATTGCTATGAATCTTTACTATCTCTTTCATAGATCTATTTTCCCAGAGTTCGTCCCCATCTCCTACTTCAATATACGTAAATCCACCTTCGTAATAATAGTTTAATGCTGCCCAGAAAAGATGTTGATTAGATATGAAATTATCTCCCCAGTTTCCAATTCCTCTATGACAATCACTCATCATAACAAACTTAGAGTTACAATCATAAGGAATAACTTTAGCTGATTCATAAGCTTTTGATAAACTTTCAAAGGTTCCCATCCTATCACCCCTATTATTTATCTAAAAAATCTTGTATATCTCTATAAAGATTTTCTAATTTTTTAGCTTTCTTATCATTAGCAAGAAGTTTAAATAATATTGGATAATAACTTCTTAAGAAATCAATCTTATCAATTGCACGTGTAAAATCTTTAGTTACCCAATTAAACAAATTACAATAAAATCTATTGAGTAATTGAATACATCCTACCATAAACTTACTATATTTCTGTGGTTGCTTAGTTTTAGGAGATGTAAAAACTAATTTAACCATTCTGCCATTAACCTTAATATCATTAGCTTTATATCCAGCATAATAAAGTCCATCAATAAAGGCTCTTTGCATATCTAAATATGGGAAAGTAATTTCAATTTTTAGAGATAATTCCTCTGGTTTAGAAAATAATCCTACATCAAACCCTGTTAACCACCAGTGTCTTTCTTCTCTTTCTATTATTTGATTGTCATTTTTCTTTAAGATATACTTCATCTGCAAAAGATATTTATCTGATACACTTTCATAAAAAGTTCCTGTAAAAACATCTGGTATCTCTACATCCTTTTTATCTGTTGCATATACTCCAACTTCTCCACCAGTTGTCATACCATATTGTCCTTTCCAAAACTCAATAAGCCATCTTTTTCCTCCATACTCAAAATAAATAGGTTCACAATCTATAATCATATTTAATGAAGGTGCTAATTCATCATAAAGACTACAATAACCTAACTTTCTTTGTGGTGGATGAAGGCTTGAATAAACAATGTCTTGCTCTATATCAAATAAGAAACCATATATTTCTAGAGCATCATTTATATCTTTTAACTTTTCTTCGTCAGTTCTTCCCTTTACTTTTTCTATAGCAGCTTTTCTACGTCTCCACCTCCAAAAGAGAAGTAATATCATTATTGATAAAACTGACATACAAATTGCAAGTACAATCGAATTATCCATTTGATATATCCCCTTTAAATTAATATATTTCTACAATATTTTATTCTGGTATAACATTATTGGTGAAATAATTTTATTATTGTAAAGAAACTTAAATAATAATAAAAAGAAGCTTAACACTTAGTTAGGTAACATTAGTGTTAAACTTCTATATATTCGTAAATATATTTTTAGGGGGTGAGTATTATTTATTAACTACTTTATCCTTTTATAATTATTGATGATTTTCATCTTAACTTAAATGGGTGGTATTGGATATGATACTTACTTTATTAATTGTTTTGATATTTTTATTGATAATTATGATAAAGGCTTTAAGTTCAAAAACTAAACTTTTAGAATTTGAACTAAATGTTTTAAACTATATTTTAAAACAAATGAAAAAAGCACTCCATCCGACCAAGAATAGTTGTGCTTTTTCTCAATTAAAATTATTTAATTGTAACCAATAGCCCTAAAACTAAAACCGTTCTAAGGATCGCTTAGTGTTAATCGGACTAAGCTTTTCTTATCTATATAATATCAAATTTTCACAAAAAATAAACATCAATTTTTTTTACTAATAATCATCTCTGCAAATTGAAATTTATAAGAGACCATTAATTTAAATCAGTTATTTTTTAGAACTTAAATATTAATAAATCTCAATTCTTTTTCAGCTTCTAATTTAGATTCATAAAATACATTTCTCAACTTATTATAACATATTTTGTAAATTAAATTTTACTTATGACACGTTATTTTCAGCTGTAAAAATAGCCTTAGGCAAGTTATTTCAATGCCTAAGGCTATAAACATCACTCATTTATGATACGGTTCTCCGTATCTCCTATAAATAAGGTTTTTTCATTTTATAAAATTCCTCAATAGTATCTCCGTTACCTCTAACTATTTATGATGAGTAATTGCAATGTTACCTATATGAAAATATCCATGCTGATGTTTTTGAGCTACCCTTTTAGTAAATCTAGCTTTCAGTAATATGTTTTATACTCACTCTTCTAATACCAGCTACAAATGTATCATTTTTATTCCCATTTAAAACACTTAATTGCAACTATTGAACAAATAGTAGCTATTATTAACATTATAAATATTGGTATTATAATATTCTCAACAGATTGTCCTAAAATTGCTGATTTTAGTATTTTTATTCCTTGTGTAAGTGGAAATACATCTACTATATTTTTCATTATATTTGGCATAACCTCATATGGTATTGTTGCCCCTGAAAATATCAACATAGGAAAATATAAAACACTTGCTATAACTCCTGCAATTTTTGAATCTTTTGATATACCACCAACCATAATTCCAATACTAAACATTGAAATCATAACAAGTAGCCATCCTAAAATGAAGTTTAAAATACTTCCTTGAATATTAAATTTAAAGAAAAGTTTAGCTACTAGAAATAATGAAATCATAGATACTAAAGAGTATAGAGCATATATGGTAACTTGTACTAATAATATAACTATTGGATTAACAGGTGTTACTTTAAATCTCTTTAAAATATGCTTACTTCTATAATCTGAAACTACTAAAGGTAAGCCCATAACTCCTCCATCACAAATTGCAATAGATGTTATTGCTCCAAATGATTGCTCTAAAAATGTATAATTTGCACCTTCAAAAGCAGGTTTGCTTCCATAAATAATACCTATTGCTACAAGTACAACTATAGGCATACATATAGCAAATATGAACATGTCCATTCCTCTTAATGATAACTTCAACTCTGTTTTTAACATTGTAATAAATGACTTCATATTACATTACCTCCTCATCCGTATACCAAAGATATGCATCTTCTAATTTTTCATAAGGGCTTGCTTCAATAGCCTCTTTAACTGTTCCATGAAATACTACCTTTCCTTTTTTAAGAATACAAATAATATCACATAATACTTCTACCTCATCCATAAAATGTGAAGTTAACACAATTGTTAAACCTTTTTCCTTTAAGTCTTTTAATATTTGCCATACATCTCTTCTTGCTCTTGCATCAAGTCCAGTTGTAAGTTCATCTAAAAATACTATTTCCGGATTAGGAATAAGTGCAAGTATAATAAACAGTCTTTGCTTTTGTCCGCCTGAAATCTCCTTTACTAAAGTTTTACTTTTTTCTTCAATTCCGAACCTTTGTAATAGCTCCTTATAATTAGCTGGATTTTTATAAAGTGATGCTGTCACTTCACAAAGTTCTTCAACTCGTATATTTTCTTGATAATTAGCTTCTTGAAACTGAACTCCAACCCTTTCAAATAACTCTTTACGATTAGATATCGGATTTAATCCTAGTATTGAAACTTCACCCTTATCTATCTTTTTAGTTCCAAGTATACATTCAATACTTGTACTCTTCCCTGCTCCATTAGCTCCAAGTAACCCAAATACAGCTCCTTTTTTTACTTCAAAGCTTAAGTTATCTACCGCTACATAACTTTGATATTTTTTTGATAGTTTTTCTACCTTAATTGCATAATCCATTTTTATATCCTCCTCTTGTTTGATGTAAAAATAATAACACCAAACAAAAGTCTGGTGTTAAAGTGGAGGGTTTGAATATTTTCTTTTTATTTCATATAACATTCCTAATATTTCCTCAGCATTTTTGGCAGCTAAATTCAAAGAAATTATAAGCTTATCACATACTGAAATAATATCTTCATTTTCATTAGGTGAATTTAATACCTCATTAATATCAGCTTCATTATGCTCTGATAATTTATTAAGCATTCTAAGTATAGCAGAAAGAGAATAATTACCACATCTAAGAGAACGAATAACTTTTAAGCGTTGGATATCTTCATAAGTGTAAATCCTATATCCATTTTGCTTTCTCTTAATATTTACCAATCCATTCATCTCCCAGTTACGAAGAGTATCCATAGATATTCCAAGCAATTCTGAAACTTCTTTACGCTTTAAATTAAAGTCTTTGTCATGATTTAATCCATTTATTAATTTACCTGCAATATCTACAGCCTCATTAGCATTGTCAATCTCTTTTTTAATAGATTTAATATACTCCTTAGTTAAAACAATAGCTTCATCAAAATCTTGTTTAGCTAACATCTTAACAATAGCTATTGCCTTTTTTCTTAATCCATTTTGCAGAACTTCAACTTCAAAAGCCTTACGTGCTAACTTAAGCTGATCTATATGCAAATCTGTAAATACACGATACCCATTGTCTTTTCTAATAGGTTTTGATATTAACCCTAAATCTTCATACATACGTACAGTATTTGGATGTATTCCTATCAACTTAGCTACTTCACTTGTTTTATAAGTTTTATCTATCGACCTCACTCCCTTTATAATCATTTTGATGTTATTTCATCTTTATTATTGTCATAATATATAATTCCATTTTTATATCATACATCAATATAAATTTCTATAAAAAATAAATGTAAAAATTATTTATTATATAAACTTACAGACAATTTATAATTTGAAATGTCACTTATAATATGGTATTTTCAACTGTAAAAATAGCCTTAGGCAAGTTATTTTAATTCCTAAAACTATAAACCTCACTTGCTTATGATACGGTTCTCCACAACTATTGCAAGAGCAAATAGCTTTCCATTTTATTCTTCTGTATATATTCTACATAAATATGGTATAATTCTAAAGTAATATTTTGAAATACCGTAGAGGATGGCTGCGGTGGTTGTACGTATTCCCACCTTGGGTTATTGATGATTTTCATCTTAACTTAAGGGGGTGGTATTGGATATGATACTTACTTTATTAATTGTTCTGATATTTTTATTAATAATTATGATAAAGGCTTTAAGTTCAAAAACTAAACTTTTAGAATTTGAACTCAATATAGGTATTAAATGTTTTAAACTATATTTTAAAACAAATGAAAAAAGCACTCCATCCGACCAAGAATAGTTGTGCTTTTTCTCAATTAAAATTATTTAATTGTAACCAATATCCCTAAAACTAAAAACGTTCTAAGGATTGCTTAGTGTTAATCTCACTAAGCTTTTCTTATCTATATTATATCAAATTTTCATAAAAAATAAACATCAATTTTTTTACTAATAATCATCTCTGCAAATTGAAATTTATAAGAGACCATTAATTTAAATCCGTTATTTTTTAGAACTTAAATATTAATAAATCTCAATTCTTTTTCAGCTTCTAATTTAGATTCATAAAATACAACTTGATTGTATGGTTTAAGATTGTTTCTCCAGTTATTTGTTGTTTCTAAAAACTCTTTCCCGCTATTTGCAATTAGAAAACATTTTTTATTTTTATCTATATAGCATATTGGTAAATTACTTTGCAAATCTGTAAATGAACCAATAGTTCCAATTAAACCACCTTCGCTATCTGTTGCAAAAATATCTACTTGAGGAACTGTATAAAATGATAATTTAGGAATATCATCATCAAAAATAAAATGTATATCATACTCATCAGCATATTGTTGATAAGTTTCATTTTTTTCATTTAAACTCATATGATAAACAGAGCTACCTGACTTAATGACTTCCGTATCTTTTATAAATACACATATATCTGGACAATTCTCTCTTTTTGTTACATCTAAATATACCTTATTCATTTTACCTCCATAGGTAGCTAATTTATATTTCACTTTAAATACATTTCTTAACTTATTATAACATATTTTGTAAATTAAATTTTACTTATGACACGGTATTTTTAACTGTAAAAATAACCTTAGGCAAGTTATTTCAATGCCTAAAACTATAAACCTCACTTGCTTATGCTACGATTCATTCTATCATAAGCTAAAACTCTACTTTAAGAACCATATTACAGCTTATAATATGGAATAATCCCCCTTTTTTCCTATACGCGTGTGTATGCGTGTACGCGCACATGAATTTACTTATTTTTTATTATTTATACACGTCAATTATACGATTTATAGTTTGATTTACATTCCAATATGGAGCTACTGCTATACCATTTACAGAATATTGAACTCCTACATAACCAGCATTTACATTCCAATATGGAGCTACTGCTATAGCAACCTGTGCATCACGTCTTACTCCCATAAACTTATTTACATTCCAATATGGAGCTACTGCTATTGAATTAAAAATAATAGACTTATTAGATGAAGCTTGATTTACATTCCAATATGGAGCTACTGCTATTATACCTTCGTGTTCTAAGATAGTCATTATTCCTTTAATTTACATTCTAATATGGAGCTACTGCTATGGAACTGTTACAGGATGCTAAAATACAAGCTAAGAAATTTACATTCCAATATGGAGCTACTGCTATTACTTGATTATTACAATAAAGATGAATCTGTACTAACATTTACATTCCAATATGGAGCTACTGCTATTCTCTTGACATTTTATAGCAGGATAATTGTTGACAAGATTTACATTCCAATATGGAGCTACTGCTATACATAAATATAAGAATATAGTATTATTAATTAATTCCATTTACATTCCAATATGGAGCTACTGCTATGGTTAAATTTAGTTATATAAATATACTTTTTATATTGATTTACATTCCAATATGGAGCTACTGCTATTTTTAAGTTAATTGAGCATACAAGCAGCAAATCACCATTTACATTCCAATATGGAGCTACTGCTATGTTGAGAATGTTAAAAGAATTATTTTTAATTTACAAATTTACATTCCAATATGGAGCTACTGCTATAGTTATACTAATTTCTGCTTTTTTTGCCAACCCATAATTTACATTCCAATATGGAGCTACTGCTATGGGGGGAGTTACCCCCCTTTTTTTTAATACTCTTAAATTTACATTCCAATATGGAGCTACTGCTATTCTCCCCTAAATTTTAAGCTTGGTTCAGTTTCACTATTTACATTCCAATATGGAGCTACTGCTATTAAATAAGATGAGAATTAAGAGAATACTTGTTATTCATTTACATTCCAATATGGAGCTACTGCTATTTGTTATTAAAACCTGATTATATTGCAATGTTGTATTTACATTCCAATATGGAGCTACTGCTATTACACTCTCTTCGTTCATTAATCTTTGTGCTATTTCATTTACATTCCAATATGGAGCTACTGCTATGCTATCTTCTAAGTCATAGCATTTGAACATAATGAAATTTACATTCCAATATGGAGCTACTGCTATGAGATTGATGATAGAAATTAAAAGAGAGTTACTTCAATTTACATTCCAATATGGAGCTACTGCTATTTAGTTTTTAGATATATGGAAGAAGGAGATTAGAGAAATTTACATTCCAATATGGAGCTACTGCTATCGAATGATAAAAATGAATATAAATCTCTTAATTTTAATTTACATTCCAATATGGAGCTACTGCTATAGAAATTACCTATTATTCATGATGGGAATATATACATTTACATTCCAATATGGAGCTACTGCTATTAGGATATGCGGCTTTTATTATATGGAGGTAAAAAAATTTACATTCCAATATGGAGCTACTGCTATATTTCTATTATTTTCTACTGTTGCCCAAAATACAGAATTTACATTCCAATATGGAGCTACTGCTATTACTTCAAGGGTGAATACATAAGAAGTTAATTTTTAATTTACATTCCAATATGGAGCTACTGCTATATCATCTCCACCAGTTTGCTTTACCTGACTTCCAATATTTACATTCCAATATGGAGCTACTGCTATTTGCTAGACTAATGTTGAACAACATTCTACTATTAGAATTTACATTCCAATATGGAGCTACTGCTATAAGTTGATTTATAGCTACACCAGATGTTATAGACGCATTTACATTCCAATATGGAGCTACTGCTATGTGCTATCTTGACCAGCTATAAGGTCTTCTTTATCATTTACATTCCAATATGGAGCTACTGCTATTATAAAAGTAGTAGAAACTACACCATCATTAGATAAATTTACATTCCAATATGGAGCTACTGCTATTTCTGGATATTGCTCTAATATTGCTTGTTGCTCTTCATTTACATTCCAATATGGAGCTACTGCTATTTATTTGTTCTATCTCCGTCAATATGGTTAACTACATTTACATTCCAATATGGAGCTACTGCTATCTAGACATATGGCGTTTGCTAGAAGCGTTCAATATATATTTACATTCCAATATGGAGCTACTGCTATGGAACTTATTAAAGCTACTAATATATATAATATCAATTTACATTCCAATATGGAGCTACTGCTATGTTTGTAAAGCTTTATCTCTCATAGCTTTAATATTTATTTACATTCCAATATGGAGCTACTGCTATAAAGAGTTATTAACATTATGTTAATAAGGTGTGGAATTTACATTCCAATATGGAGCTACTGCTATTTTACTTGAACTCTGTTTTGCGACCTCTTAATGCTCTATTTACATTCCAATATGGAGCTACTGCTATCTTTTAGAACAGAACACAAATAACACAATTGGTCAAAATTTACATTCCAATATGGAGCTACTGCTATGGAACAGTTAAAATTGAATTAATGATAATAGAAGGTATTTACATTCCAATATGGAGCTACTGCTATAACCATTTTCTAATTTATACAATATTTCATTTAATTATTTACATTCCAATATGGAGCTACTGCTATAGTTTGTCCATTAGTATTCCTAAATAATACACCCCACATTTACATTCCAATATGGAGCTACTGCTATATATATATAATTTCTAACTATTTCTCTAGTAGTCATTATTTACATTCCAATATGGAGCTACTGCTATTTGGTTTTTTAGCGAATCTACTTGCGAATTATGCGTATTTACATTCCAATATGGAGCTACTGCTATAATAATTTATCTTTATAATCTTTATCGTAGTTAAATATTTACATTCCAATATGGAGCTACTGCTATCTTAGAAAGATTCAAATTATTCCACTCTTCTATAACATTTACATTCCAATATGGAGCTACTGCTATAAAATTTCATTTGGGGAATTTCTTCCACAGAACAGATTTACATTCCAATATGGAGCTACTGCTATCCGTTACTATATAACTATTGATATCACTAGTATTCACATACTATTCCTGTCTATCTTTAAATATATAGTAAATACACTAAAGTTATTATATTATTTATTATGTTGTTTTGCTTATAAACATTGATTATACCTAGCATTGTCTTTATGCATATATTTCAACATTATGTCAGGTCGACAATTAAATAAAATTACTAGTTTTGTCTTCTTGTTTACCCAACATCTCTTTATTAAGCCACTTTTCATTTCTACTTTTAAATAAAATTATTGAATCAACATCTTTTCTTATTATACCATCTAATTCATATTTTAGCTTAACTATTTGCGACTCTGCCAATTCACCTTCAAAAACTGAGTTTTGAATATGCGATAAATATTTTTTGCATATCTTGAATGTTTTATTTAAAATTCTTTGCCCTTGATAATCAGTTTTTATATCATAAACTAATATTACATACATACTGTACCAACCTTACCACCATATTTTAAACGGCTCATATTCTTTTTCATTTAATAAATGTTTTATTATCTTATAACATTCAAGTCTCATTAAATATTCATATGATACACTTCTATTTAAATCTTTGTGTTTTATTATTGTTTGTAATCTCTTGTCTAGCTCTCCAACAATTGTTCTTGAAGCTTCTTTTGTAAGGTGTAAATAATTAAGTTCCTTTGTAAAACTTTTTTCAGTTATTTGTTTCTTATTTAAGAGCGAGAATATAAGTCTATCTGCTAATATAGGCTTAAATATCTCTGCAATATCTAAGCTTAATGAAAATCTCCTCTCACCAGGTTCATGTAAATAGCTTACAGTCGGATTTAGTTGTGTGTGATAAATAGCACCTAAAACCTTAGTATATATTAAAGTATTAATAAATGAAATTAATGTATTTATCATATTATCAGGCGGATTCTTTACTCTTTTTTTAAAATCAATTTGCTGATCTATTATTATATTCCAAGCTTCATAATATATTTTTCTTATATTTCCTTCATACCCCATTAATTCATTTATACTATTGCTAGTATAGATATGCTTTCTTAATGATTCTATTTTATCCATATACTCTTGTACATCTTTTCCTCTACCATTATAATATCTTAAATTTCTATATATATTATAGCTTGCTCCATCAACAAATCTTTTAGCTAAATCTACTCTCTTATTTTTATCAGTATAATAAATCACTTGATTGACCAATAAGTTACCTGATACTAACTTTTCCCTTGGTTGAAAGCTTCCTGTATAAAAACTATAATAGTTAAAAAAATGTATTATAACATCATGTTGTGCTAGAAAATTTATCAAATTAGTATTAAAATCCATTTCAGACATAACATATATTTCATTTACAGTCTCTATTGGAATATATCTCTTCTCTCCAAATTCATCTATAAAAGCAATGGAGTTATCTTTTCTCTTTAATAATCCATTATTATAAATATAATAGCTTCTCTTCATAAATTCTCCTTTTCCCTATATAAAACATAAATCATAGTATGCACAAGATTTACATATTCTTTTTTTATCAATTATCGGTGGTTTACTATCATTTACTACTCTATCTATATCTTTTAATACTTCTTCTATCATATCAACATCATTATTTGTAAAATCTATATTTACATTCTGCTTAAGAAGCGGGTAATCAATTTTACCTGATATATTATCCACTCCTCTTTTCTTTAAAAAATATAAATAATACTTTACTTGTAGTATACTAGCCTCTTCGATTTTATTACTCTTTTTTACTTCATGTAATACACTTTTAGACCGTATAAAGTCTATATTTATTATGTTATCTATATTTATATGCTTTGTATCTCTTTGATAGCTACCTTCGTCAATAGCTTTTCCTATTGCAACACTTTCATTGCCTTCTTCCATTTGTATTTCGTTGTAAAAATACCATAGCTTTCTTTTGCAAACTTCATAATAATAAATCATTACCCCAGTAATTTCTTTTTTCATAAATACCCTCTTATTTTTTAATTTTATTAATAAGTATCCTTACCATATAGCAGAATCTCTGGTCTGTTTCTCATACTTCATTTTTTTATATCCTGATTCATCATATTCGCACTCAATGATTTTTATATAATCTCTCCCACTACTACCTAAAAATATTCTGCCATAAGCCATAGCTTTCCCAGTTATTCTATTTCTTTCATAGTTTCCAACATCATTCGGATGAACTGATACTGTATACTGTCTTAACGCATCTTTTAACCTTATTCTTTCGTAAATATCAATCTCTCTATCTTTTAGCTTTTCTTCTATTTCCTTTATATCTCCAAGGTATCTTTCATATATAGGACTTGGAATAATATCCTCTGATAATATATTTCTTAAATCAATTTTATCTTTTTCAAATTTATATGGCTGTATATCCTTTATATCATTATATACTTTTCTATACTCTATCATATAATCACTATTAACTAGATTATCAGTAGTTAGATAATTTTCTATCATTTCAACTTTTTTATTCTCAGATATAGGTCCATCATATCCTGTTATAGCTTCTTTAGATAAAGAGAATAAAGTACCATCTATAAAACCTTTTTTGCCATTTATTATGTTAGCTTCATTGATTTCAGTATATATATAACAATTATGCTCTTCTGCCGATTTCTTACCTTTTCTATTACATCTACCTAATCTTTGAAATAATGAATTTAAATCCTGCAGTTCTGTAAATAAGTAATCAAAGTCAATATCAAGGCTTGCTTCTACTATAGATGTAGAAATCCATACCCCACTTTGTTTATCTATCTCCTTATTCTTATTAAAAGTTTTCCCAAACTCTATTATTTCTTGTTCCTTTTCTAGTCTATCTTTTCTTATAAATTTGCTGTGCAATATATGCAATTCTTCTTTCTCAACTTTATTCTTTAAGTCTTCATATAATCTCTGAGCTTCCTTTATGGTATTACATACTACAAGTATTTTATTACTTTTATCTAGCTTCTTATTTTCTTTAAATTTTTCAATAATATCATCAGCATCTATTCTTTTATCCATAACCTTTAAATTATGCCTAACCGTATCTGTAGTAAAAGCTTTATTATTTTCCTTGAACGTTATATTTCTTTTCAATAAATCTTTTATAAATGGAGGTAAAGTTGCAGTAAGTATAGCTACCTTTCCGCCTAAAGCAACTACATTTTCTATACCACATATCAAATATGCTAATAAATCTGGTCCATATGCTTGTATTTCATCAATAACTATTTTTGAATATCCTAGAGTAGCTAATTTCAACTCATACCCAGGATACTTAAATACAAAATCAAATATTTGATCCATTGTTGATATATTTAATGGAAGTGATAGTTGTTTTCCTACTTTATGATAGTTCAATAAATCTATTTTCTCTATCCCCTCCACATTATTAGTTATATTTCTTAAGTAATATTCCATAGAACTTGAATGAAGTATCGCAACTCTGTCATCAATATGCTTATTATCTAACAACTCAACTCTAACTCTATCATATATAGCATTTATAGCTGTTCTTATGGGTAAAATGAAGAATCCTTTCGTATCACCTATCCACAGTAATCCTGCTTCTGTTTTTCCCATTCCAGTCTGAGCAACTGCTATTATATTTTCGTTTTTATTTTCCAAGCAAAACTCCTGTAATTCATTCCACTTTGCCTCTTTATTACTTTCCTGCCAGCTTATTAGTAAATTATTTAATGAACTTCCTAAAAAATCATTCCTATACTCTGCAGGTATTCCTGCACTGGCACAATAATCACATTTATGAAGAAATCCCTTAACTTTTATAGTTTCTATATCATTTATTAATTCTTTTTTAGCTAATTTTGATTTTGTTCTACTGCTAAAATTAATAGTATTAAACCCATTTAATAAATACTTTATTAGATTCTCATTATTATTTATAATTTCAAAAACGGATCCATAATTGTGATGATTTAGTACACTATGAGCAACGGTCAGATAATCTTTTTCTGCATTAAATTTATTACTATTTATAAAATATAAAGATAATACATTATGAACCACTTCTTTATTCTCATTAAATCTTATATTTTTTCCTTTAACTCTTTTTTGAAATTCATCATTAAGTTTTCCCAAATCATGATATAGGCAGGCCTTTTCTACTAGTTCATAGACTCGTTCATTATCTATATATCCAAATTCATATAATAAATCTAAAACTTCTAGTAGTTCTTCTGTGTGTTTCTTTATACTTTTATCAGGTTTTGCTAATCTCTCTTCCATCAATTCTAAGGTATCTTTATCGATTATTTCCATTCTATCTCTCATATTTATCCCCTCTTAGATATAAAGCAGTAGGTGTTTTCCTACTGCTCATTACTATATAAAGTTAACTATATACTCTTTTTCATTATCCTTATCTATAAAAACATTTTTGCTATCTTGGTCTATACAATACTGTGATGCGTACAATACTTTTTTCTTCTCAAATACTCTCTTTCCATCTACTATTTGATAGTTCTTATTTAAATAATATTTTGTCCCGCTAATGTCTATCCCACTTTCAACTCTATTAAAAAATATACTTTCATCTCTTATATCTTCATAATTTAAATAAGCAGAATACTCACTTTTAACTTCACTATCAGTTTCTCTTAAGTCTACTATTTTAGCCTCTTTAACATCGACAAAATCTTCGCTTCTACCTATAGATTTTAAGTTATATATATTATCCTCAATTTCACTTAATGTCTTTTCATCACATCTTATATGAATAACAAGTTCTATATTATTTAAAATCTCATAGAATTTTAATGATGTTGTTAATGACCTAAATTTAGATATAGGTTTAATATATTCTTCTATTTCATATAGTTTTTGCTTTTCTTTAATTTCCTTTTCTTTAGCCTTAATATCCTTTTCTTCTTGAGATATTATTGCAAACTCATTAGATTTTTTATCTAACTTTTTCTTTTTAGCTGCTAATTCTAGCTTACTCTTTTTAATATCATCTAAAATTTCTTTGAACTCACCTTTTTTATAATTCTCTATCTTATCTTTTAAATCTCTTAAGTATCTATATTCATTTAATAATTCTTCATTATAAACCTGTATAGTAATTCCTTTTCTAAAGCTATTACCCTGTGACTTTTTTGCACTTGCAACCTTATCAAAAGCATTAGATAAAAGGCTTTCATTTTTCATCTTTACTAATATACCTCTATCATCCATAACAGAATTTAAGAAACAATAATCTGTATATGGCTCCCTATGCATAGATTCAAATCTTCCTTGAATACTTATATCCATTGGATGATATTCTTTGTAATCACAAGCATTATGAATTGCTCCTATAATAGTTGATATTGGTGGAAGCGGATAAGTCATCTTATTATCTAATGTTTCTTCCTTTTTGTAATTAGCACTACTTTGAGTAAGTACTATTCTTAATGCTTTCATATTTTACCTACCTTTTCTCAACGACACTATACGTTAAAATAAGTATTTACTTCTTTTCTAACTATATCAAAGAATTCCATTATAGATACTGGCTCTAATTCTCTCTTTATCTCATTTTCATTTAATAATGTTTTTCCTTCTAATAAACCAACATGATATCCTTTACTTATCTTTCCTTTTAAATCCTTAGATAACACTAGTTTATCTTCTTCTACCTTTACTACATTTTCAAAGTAATGTGTCTTTCTTTCAGATAATCCTCCTACAATAAATATAGGTTCAGCATTATCTAAATTTCCCTTTACAGTTAAGCTTAAATTTTCTACTGCATCTAAAATAGAATTTACTCTTGCAGCCTTCTCGCTATTGTCAGCTTCTTTATAATTCTTTTCCCCTTTAAAGTTTTCATCTGTACCTATCATATCTAAATCAATAGTTATACTATATATCTTTAAAGATTTATCATATTCATACTGATAAGGCATTAAACCTGCATCTCCAGCTTTTTCTTGTAAATTTATATTATTAGCATCAGCATAATTATTAGCTAAATATAAATTGTTATGGAATCTTGTTTCATTTACAAAACTTTCACATGATATTGCATCTGTTAAATAAAATGAACTTTTTCTAATAGTTGTTGTACCTTTAGTACTCATATATCCACCTTCTAAAGCTCTACAGTTTGATGCATTTAATTCATTATTTACTAACTTTTGAGTTGCACCATCAACTTCTGTTTTAAGATCATCATACATTCCACTCTCAACCATAATTGCATTTTTTAAACTTTCCCTGCTTCTTACCGTATATACTTTTCTATTTTTAAAAACCTTCTGTACGCTAGCAATATTCCCTAAACCCTCTGAATAATTTGAAGTCATATTTGCTACTACTGTTAAAGTTAATGCTCTTTTTCTCATCTCAACACCCCTAATATTAATTATTTTCATTACTGTTTTGTAATTTATTATTTGAATTCTTTGATAAAGCATTTATAAATGTATAAGCAAGCTCTTTATTATTTTCAAAATCATCAAATAATGGATATACAAACTTAAATTCTATCCCTGAGTAATTTGATAATTGAAGTAATATCTGACATACTCTATCATAATCTTTGAATATTATTGAACTAGTTAATTTTTGTCTATAACTTTCAATTTTATTTTTCTCTAATTTTTCTGATACTTGTTTTGCACATGCAAAAGCTCCCTTTAAAGTATCGTTCATACTATTATCACCTCTCATTAAAACATTTATTTTTATAAACTGAGATACTAAGTATCCGTTATTATTCTTTAAGAATAATTCAATTAAATCATCAAGAAATATTTTATTGATAATACAGTCTGTAACTTCTTTTTGAATATTTCTATAATATTTATCTGTTACCTTATAAGAAAAACAAAAAGATTTATAATCTACATTATTATTAAGTAAATTTTTAAATACATCTATACAATCTTTTCTTAAGTAAAGTGTTTCAAAGTATCCATTATTCATGTCTTTAAATATTATTTCTACATCTCTTTCAATAAACTCTGCAGTTTCTGTAATACCTTTAAAAAGTGCTTGTCTTGAATCTACTCTTCCATTATTGCTACCTATTTCATCAAGTACTTTTTTACGAAACATTTCATTTGTGCTAATTAATCTTTTAATTGTATAATTATCATTGATAAAAAATACTTCCCTACTTCCTTGAAATGCTATAGGAATAAAATCAAACTCAATTATGTCATTTCCAACGAATGTGCTTATATTAAAGTTATATCCTGTTGATTTACCTTTCTTACCAACGTCTATACAATATCCTAATAATCTACAGTACTCCTGTTCAGCATTAAAAAGTTGGTTTGTATTTGCATAATTAGCATACATATTCTTTTTGCTTCTAAATGTTTCTCTTATAATTTCATCCCTGTTTTTATTAATAATACTACGTATTTCTTCTTTATTAGTTTTATCAAATTTAATTTTTGTGAACACTTTTTTCATTACTATATTCGCAGATAATTTATCATTTACTACTTTTACCTGTTCATCACTTATTTCATCATTAGTTAATATATTTTCTATAATCTTGTGATGAAATTCTTCCCCATAGTGATATTCTATAAATTTTAAGAATCTTTCTTCATTAACATCTTCGCTGTTATAAAGAATATAGTCATCTCCTATTTCATAATCCAAATTAAAATGGCTTAAATATTTATATAATCCTAATATAGCTGCTGAAAATCTCCAATCTGATGATTCTAACTTTGTATTATGTTTATTATGTTGAATACTACTTTTCATATTTACCTCCTTTCTTACATTAAATCTTGTGTTATTAACTCTAGCATTCCAAATCCTGATGAGCTCCTACTCCCTATTCCTTCATCATAAAAATATTGTAATATTTCATTATTACCTCTAATTTCAAATACTCCTGTACTTATATCTATATATCTCTTGTAATGCTTTACGACAACCTTTTTACATTGTATTGGATTTATTACTATAGAATTAGCCTCATCCTCAGTAAACCCTCTTTTTATGACCTGATTCTTTACTACTATCATTAACTTATCTCTAAAATCTTTATCATCAAATACATAGTATTTATCTTTATTCATTTCCTTATTGTGGTCTCTAACACAAATTCCACTACCTAGTGTTGTTTTAAAAATTGCTCTATCATTTACTATTAATTCTTGCTTTTGATTTGTTATACTTCTTAAAATCATTGAATTATTATTTGGTAATGGATACACCTTACCTTTCTGTGCTATGAAAGCATTAAATAATATAAGCCCTGTTTTTTTACTATCTCCAGTAGAAAAAAGTATCCTTATTTGATTTCCTTCTAAATTTATTATATTTTTATCAAACTTTGCTTTAGGTAAAATTACCGAAAAACAATAATCTTTTTGAGTATTATTACCAAAAAAATTATCGTAATATTTTCCTTCATTACACTTTGATAAAGCATTCTTAATATAGCTTAAGATACTACTCGTATATTCAGTTGGAAATTCATTTCTTTTAAGTTCTAAAGTTAAACAAAATCTCATAACATCCCTCCTCAAATATTTTTAACCCCTATAATATTCGATTTATTTCTATTAAGAAGCATAAACTTAAACAATAATATTTTTCTACTCTTAACATCTATAACTACAATCATAAATAACCTCTCTTTTTAATGATCAATCATTTTTTTACTTATTTGGTTATTTATTACTTTTATTATAATTGTATTTATTTATGGTGTCAATTATAATAAGTAAAAAACTGCCTATTTATTTCTTTTGTATATGGTGTTTTTAACACCCTCTATACAGAATAAAATAGGCAGTTTTATAGTTATTTCTATTCCAATATGGTCCTACTAATTTCTTCATTTTAAAAATAATAGTATTTATTTATTTTATATTTCAATATGATGCTACTCTTACTCATATTATTTTATCAATTTTTAGTAAATTAGCAAGTAAGATTATTATATTTTTAAAAGACGTTCTATTTACTATATTTAAATTTATAAATTGCTATTCCGATATTAATATTTATACGTTTCTAACTTAAATTTAAATAAGTGGAATGAGTTATTGAATAAGCTACTTTAAAACTCATAAGTGTATGTACGTGTACTCATATTTACTAGTATCATATATTTTTTAATTCATATATAATTCTCATTCCACTCATTCCAAAAAGCTATAAACTAGTAATATCATTTGTTTACATAGGAATGATAACTGGAATAACCGTAATTCTCATTCCGCTCATTCCAATTTTTCTTTGGCTTATTAACTTTCTTATATTTATATTTTTTTATTTTTAAACTCATTCCTACCTCATTCCTATGCTCATTCCACTCTTACAAATGCTCTTTGTTTATTATATATAGGAAATCTCATAGTATTGGTTTTATTCCCTGAATAAAGTTCCCAACCTTCTATCTTAGACATTATTGCTGTTATCTCATATGAATCTGATTTTTTAAGACTGGACGCATCTTTTCCAAAGCATTCGCACCATATTTCCATAGAACAAACAGCTTTTCGTTTTTCCGTTCCAACTTGTCCTCCTGCCAAGTCATCTCCATTAAGAAATTTCCTTCTTTCATATAAGTTCATACTACTCCAGTTATTAGGAAGTAGCTTATTTAAATACTCTCTCACAAGCCCCTCTCTATCGTCACTTTCCATAGCTTCACTTTGTTCTTTAGATGCTATTTCTAACACCTCTCCTTTTAGATATAGTTCCTCTCCTTGTTTATAAACATATAAAGCTTCAGCCCATATTTTATCTACATCTTCTAAGTCCCAAGGTGAACTTAACGCTTTATCTGGATCCACTGTAACTGGCCAAAATCTACGATTACCGGTAACATCTCGTAAAAAACCTCCTTTATTATTTGTAGTACCTACAATAATGCATTGTCTTGGATGGCTTTCTACATTTACTCCATAACTTGCTCTATATTTATCATCTGTTCTTGTTATAAATGATTTTACATTTTCAACTTCAGCTTTTCTCATACCAGCTAGTTCTCCAAGCTCCATAATCCAAAAACCTTGTAATTTCTCGGCAGCTGTTTTATCTTTCATATCTTCTAAAGTTAAATTATCAGAAAACCACTTACCACCAAGCTTTGAGAATAATGTGCTTTTTCCCATTCCTTGTTTACCATTTAAAATAAGTACAGAATCAAATTTAACTCCTGGTTCGTACACTCTAGCAATAGCTGCAACTAATGTTTTTCTAGTAACCTCCCTCGTATAGGCATTGTCCTCTGCCCCTAAATATTTTATTAATAGTGTTTCTAATCTTTCTTTTCCATCCCACTCTTCTAAATTTTCTAAATAATCTATTACAGGATGAAATGCTCTTTCTGTTGCTACAGCTAATAAAGCATCTTTTAATTTTGCTGGAGACCATATATTATATTTTTTTTCTAAATATATTTTTAATGAAGCTAAATCTGAATCGTTCCACCCCTCCTTTAATCTAATCCAAGGTAATTTACCTTTTACATCCAACATATCTTTATGTTTGTTATAAGCTATTCCATGTAAGTTTTTATCATTTCTTAATATTTTAACTATATTATTTAACGTATCTTTTATCTCACCTGTTAAATCAATTTCTAGTTTATTATCATTATCTTCAAGCTCTCCAAACTCTTGTCCTATATCTTTCATCTTTTCATTAGTAATTTGTTTTTGTACTAATTCATCTTTAGTACAAAATTTACGCATTGCTTTAAATGAAGGTAATCTTGAAGTTCTTGTATCTTCATCACTATTTACATCTAACTCTGAAAACTTGTGGATTCTTACTAGATCAAAGGCGTTGCAAAGAACATTTGCAGCCTTATCTGTAGCATGATGTGAATAGGCAAATTTATCTTCATAAATGACTAAGCCTGATGTTGAGTCTGCTTCAACATAGTCATATCTGCCTTTTATTAGACTTGGTTTATAGATGTGGTTTAAAAATTTATCGATGGCTTCTTCCATAGTATATGCCCTACAGAAAGCACCTATCAAGCCTTCTTTTTCTAATGGATTTGATTGTTTGGCTAAAGCTCGCATTTGGTGTGAAATGTTATTTTTGATTACTTTATTTTGTCTTGATGATATGGGCCATTTACTGCTATCTCTATAATCTTCATATCTTGAAAGTATAGAATCTGGATTTAAAAACTCTCCATCCTGCTTTTCAAATATAAACTCACCATTACTGGAGGTTGATGGCCAATACATAAGTCTTGCTGGTTCGTATGTTGAATCATCAAATTGCTCTATTCCAATATCTGAAGCTATAAGTCTCCCTATTGCTGTATATTCATCAGCATTTACGTTTCTACTTAAAGGTATTATAAGTCGTAATCTATGCTTGTCTCTTTTATGCTTATGAGTTGAATAAATACAACAAGCAAATTTAAATCTTTTTGTTACTTGCTCCCATAAATCATTTTCTGCATAATCTAAATCAAGGGTTAACATAGACCTAAACTCAACAGAATCTTTGCTACGTCTACCATCTTTAAGCTTCCCTCCTACAAAGCCTCCAACGTCTTTTATATCATCTTTTTTAGCTTTATTCATTTTGCCATATTCATCTACAGTCTCAACAGTTCTTATTGTCTTAGACACTTTATTCAAAAACTGCTCCCAAGTTACATCTACAATCTTAAAAGCTTTATCTCTTCTTGAATTACCAATAGCTATAATCATAAATAATCAATCCTCTCTTTACTTTTTGTAATATTTACTTTCAAAACCTTCTGCATCAAGTGGTAGTCCTCTTGCCCAGATAGGAGTTTCTGTCATTATTTTTATAACTTCTTTTAAGGAACCTTGTCCTTCTTTTGCCTCTATTATTATTTCATCATGGACATGCATTACTATGTCATAACCTTTATCCCTTAATCTAATCATAGCTTCACCAAGTATATCTCTTGCTATTGCTTGTACTATATTTTCTACAAGCTTTGGTCCATATGTTTCGATTCTTTCCCACTTTTTAGCTACACTAACCCCTTCGTATGTAATTGAATCTCCACCATATTTATTCTTTTCTATCCTTGGTTTAACATATGATAATTTTCTACCGCTAGGCAATGTAATAAACATTATGTCCCCTTGATAATATATTTTTATATACCCAACTATATTGACTTCTCTAGTCTTTAAAGCATTTATAACAGCTTTATGTATGGCCCACCACAGTCTACCTATATTAGAGTTTGACAATCTCCATTTATTTACTAGGTCTTGAAGTTCATCTTCTTCAATTCCCATCTCAAGAGCTCCCATAGCTTTAAGTGCTCCTACTCCTCCCCCGTATCCAAGAGCTAATTCTGCAACTTTACCTTTTACTCTAAGATTCGACTCTTTAGTTATCATCTCTATAGGTACTTTGAAAAGCTTACTAGCACTAGCTTCATATATCTTTCCATGTGATTTAAATACATCAATTCTCCACTTTTCACCTGCAATATATGCAAGTATTCTCGCTTCTATAGCAGAGAAGTCAGCAATAATAAATCTATCACCCTTCTTTGGGATAAATGCACTTCTGATTAGCTCTGATAATAATTGTGGTATACTATTAAATTTATCTTCTAGTTTTGTAAAGTCTCCTTCTTTTACTAAATTACGAGCTGAATCCATATCTTCTAAATGATTTTGAGGAAGATTATGAACCTGAACAAGCTTCCCTGCCCATCTTCCAGTTCTGTTTGCACCATAAAACTTAAACAATCCTCTAACTCTAAAATCTTTAGATATAGCTCTTTGTATAGCTTCATATTTTCTAACAGAAGTCTTTGATAATTTTAGTCTAAGTTCTAATAATTCTCTTACATCATCATCGCAATCTTCTAATATCTTTTTTATATTACCTTTTGATAATGACTTTATTTCAATTCCCTTTTCATATAACCACTTTTTAAGCTGAGTAACTGAATTAGGATTACTAAGTCCAGTAATATTCTTAGCTTCATTCAAGCACTTATTTTTATAAAGCTCATCACAGCTTATAGCTTTAGTAACAAGCTCCATATCTATATAAATACCTCTATCATTAATCTCTTGGTCTAAAACATAAAGCTTATGTTCATTTTCTATAACAGGAAATCTTTCAAGCTTCTTTCTTATAGCTCTCTCAACTTCTACATCCTTAATACAGTATTTCTTAAAAAGCTCCCACTTTTCTAAAGAATCCTTAGGATAATTTCTCATTAATTTACCTATCTGCCCTTCAAGGCTATACTGACTTTTATCATTTCTAATAGTACAAGGAACTGAAAAATATTTTATAAGCGCTTTCCCCTCCTTCATCTTTTGTTGCTCTAAATTTAGCATTTCTGCTACTGCTTCTAAAGATGATGGTAAACCTAAAGAAAGTGCATGTACCGCTGTACACCTCCAAGACTTAGATGATAAACTCTTATTAAGAAATCTACCTAAACATACTCTTTCAAAGTTTGCATTAAAGGCAGTTTTGATTATATTTTCATCTTCAATAGCCCCTAATATATTCGTAGGTATCTTTTCATCATTAGCTAAATCTATTATCTTTACCTCTTCATCATCAAAGGCATACGCAAATAAAAGAATCTCAAAATTTGAAGAAGCGGTGTAAGGATATACACCACTTTTTATTAAATCAACATCAGAATAGGTTTCTATATCTATAGATAAAATTCTCATACTACCTCTTCCCCCTAACTAAAAAATCCATCTACATCATAGGCTTTAAAATCATCTTTTGCAGTAGTACTTAAATCTAATCGCTCACCATCAGATAACTTTTGGACATTACCTAAACTACAAGCTACACCTGCATTATTATTAAATTGATATGGATAAAAAGATAAGCTAACTCTTCCATAACATCCACTATAGACTTCAGCTTTATCTTTAATTTCATCTATATTAATATCAACAATCTGTGGTTTTATAGTGCTTTTTGCATTTATAAAAAAGCTATTTTTATACACAGGATTATCTGGCTTTTCCACATCACCATCTCTTAAAGGTGTTCTTAACTTTTTAGATTCTATAAGTCCAAACCTTTTTCTTCCATTTTCTTCCGATGCAAAAATAGCTTCTTCAATTTCAAGTATTGTCTTTTCATCAGACTTTGGAATTATAAGAGATAAACTATACTTCTCATTTTCACCATTAATAGACCTAGGTTCAAAAATATTTACATACGAGAATCTAACCTCCCCTGTTATTACCTTATTAACCCATTTTTTATTTTTCATATTACACTCTCCCCTTTTATTAATTAATTTAAATCTATTTATTTAAATGGCATTCACTATTTAAAAATGCCCTCACTAATTACATATGATAGAATTATTCTATTTTACAGATTTTTTATTATTTTTTTAATTTATTTGTAAAAATATTTTTCTTATAAATTTTAAGTATTTATTTATTAAAAAATAATAATCTCTAGCAAAAAGAAAAAGCACATATCATAAAAATGATAGTGCTTTCCTCTATAATTAATTATTTAGCAATTCTTTTAACCCATACTCTTATTTCATATATTTATTTATTAACTCATTTGCATTAAACACTTTAAAATTTACATTTATATAAATCCTGTACTACTCCTCAATCTTTTTATAGTTAGTCCAACTTTGTGCTAAAAACATAACAGGTGGAACTACTATTAATGCTGCAAATATAGCTATTGAAATAGCTACAAATTTATTCTTTAATAATCCACCTATCAATAAATTTATGCTATTGCATAAAAGCACTATCAATCCCATAGATATTGAAGTGTTTACGGTTCCTAAATTTCTTTCTTCCCTAAATATGCTTTTACACTTGCTACACTCTATTTTCCCGTATTTTCTTACCATTGATTTTATTCTATTTCTTAACTTAAATTTTGAATTGCATTCTGGACAAATCATAAAATCGCCTCCACTGTTCCCCTATATTTATAATTCTCATTAATCATGTACTTTTTTCTTCGTACATAAATTCTCAATAATACTATCTCCCAAAATACCTTCAGATTTAATTATACATAAAAATAAGTTTATATAAAGAAATTTTTACCAAAGCAAATAAATGTCTCCTTAAAAACTCTATCTACCTGTGGTAAACTTATACTAAATTATTAACCATCAATTTTTTTAGGGGGATGATTATCATAAAAAAATATATTTTATTTGACTTAGATGGAACTGTTACAGATCCAATGATAGGAATAACAAAATCAGTTCAATACGCATTAAATAAATTCGATATTGAAGTAGAAGACTTAAATGAACTTTGCAAATTTATAGGACCTCCATTAAAGGATTCATTTATGAATTTTTATAACTTTACTGAAGAAGATGCATTAAATGCTATCACTTACTATAGAGAGTATTTTTCAACTAAAGGACTTTATGAAAATACAGTTTATGAAAACTTTGAAGATATGCTTATCTCGTTAAAAGAAAAAAATAAGACTTTAATAATAGCTACTTCTAAACCAACAGTTTTTGCTGAAAAGATTCTTGAGCATTTTAATCTTAAAAAGTATTTTGATTTTATTGCTGGAAGTAATCTTGATAATACTAGAACAAAAAAAGCTGATGTAATTAGCTATGCCTTAGAGCAACAAGGTATAACTGAAGTTTCAGAAATAATCATGATTGGTGATAGAGAGCATGATGTTATTGGTGCAAAAGCTTTAAACATTGAATCTATCGGAGTTTTACATGGATATGGCTCATATGATGAACTATCTAATAGTGGTGCAAATTATATAGTTAAAGATGTTAAGGAGCTTCACTCATTACTTCTAAGCTTATAATTATCTTACTTAATAGTTGAATAATATACATATTAATAAAAGATATCTCATAAATGTTTTTACAATCTATGAGATATCTTTCTTTATTATAATAAGTATGCTTTATCCGTGGAAATAACCTGTTCTTGCTGAAACTACAACAAATGGAACTTCTGAACCATCCTTATTTACATAAACTTGATATAAATCTCCTTCTAAATGTTCTAATTTAACAACATCTTCTCCATAGGTATCTTTTAAATCTTCTTTAAATAGCGCTTCCCAGTTGCTTAATATAGGTGCGTTTAGTGTAATATATTTAGCAAACTCTTCTATATCACTTGAATTTCCACCTGCTGCTATATAATCATCATACAAAGTTGCTATATTAACTTCATTTAAAAATCTTGTACTCCATTTATATTTTTCAGCTTCTGGCTTATCGCCTTGTCCATTAATAATATAATCTTTAACTTTCTCGCTAATATTCTCTTTATTTATACTATCATCTGAAGGTGATTGACTTTCTCCAGAAGTATTATTTGAAGACTCAATTGAACTATTATTATCAGAATCATTATCGTAATTCCCAGTTGTATTATTATCTTTATTATCTTCTGTATTTTTTGTAACGTCTTTTTCCTCGTTAGTGTCATTACTACTTTCAGTAATTTCTTTATCTCCCTTATTATTTTGTCCTGATTTACCATCAGAATCTTTTAAAGAACAGGCAGTTAAAAACATTGTAGAAACTAATAAAGAAATAATAATCTTTTTCATAATATAAGTCCCCTTTTAATTTTAATTTTGTCCCTATATATAATTCTACTCTAAATTAATTTAAAGTCAAAAGGGGCTGTCTCTGAAATGATTTTTAAAATCATTTCAGTAGACGGTCTTTTTATTTTTTATTCATATATTTATATGAAATTATTTCTAAATGAACAAGTTTTTTGACACGACAAATAGGAGGT
>NZ_JAJNOS010000024.1:0-35046 GCF_021044725.1 Clostridium sp. NSJ-145 | reverse complement strand
GTCAATGCTTTTCATAGTAGCTTAAAAAGATGGATAAGAAAGTTTAATGGTGTTTCAACCAAGTTCCTAACAAACTACCTATTTTGGTATAAATGGACCCAATTATTTAAAACAGAAATGGAAAGGAATAAACCTAAAAAGTTCTTTATTCATGCTAATTCAACACATTCTGTATCTTTAATAAAGGATTTTAAGATTAGAAGACCAATATATGTATAAAGGTAAAATTTGTTTTAATTTTACTATTTTTAGTGTACAATAAATATAATGATTGATGAACAATTGTATCATATTGTGAAAAAATAAGGATGAAAAATGATACAACATAAATCACTACATATAGAAAGGAGAAAAAATGAAGAAAAATATATTTGAAACAATAAGATTAGTGTCTTTTAGTGCTTTTATTTTATATATGCTAGAAACCATATTTATAGCTGGTATGTTTACAAATTTTATGCTATTAGTTATACTAGGAATATTAAGTTCTATACAGTTAGTTTTTAGTATAAAAGAGAAGAACTACAATGATATTATGCTTTCTATATCTTATATTTTAAGTGCAATAACAATTGTATCAATATTATATTAATAATAAAATATCAAATTGATAAATTAAAAGTATAAATGTTGGGGTGAGTTGCAAAGAATTATATTTTTTTAATTTACCCAAATTATGAACAGCAATATGAGTTCTTCTATATTGTCTTAAATTGAATTACAGCATACAATTAATTAACAATATTAATATATTGCGATTCAAATAGGATGTCCAAATGGACATCCTATTATGTTATGCTAATTTCAATACTATTTTAAAACAAAGCCAATGAATTTAATAAAAATTTTAAATAATATAATATTTGGGTGAGGGTGTTAGTTTATCGGAAATAAGAGGTGATAATAATATGTTGAAAGTACTTATAGCAGATGATGAACTTATTGTAAGAGAAGCAATAAAAAATATTATTAATTGGAATCAACTTGGATTTATTATATGTGGAGAAGGAACTGATGGTGAGGATACATATCAAAAGATTTGTAATTTAAAACCAGATTTAGTGTTGATTGATATAAAAATGCATGGAAAATCAGGCTTAGATGTGATAAAAGATATAAAGAAAAAAGGATTCGTAGGAAAATTTATAATAGTAAGTGAGTACTATGAATTTAATTACGTAAAAGATGCTATAAGATTTGGAGCAAAAGGATACTTATTAAAACCTATAGATAAAAATGAGTTACTTGATATTATTAAAGAAATAAAAAAGGAATTTTTTTATGAAAGAAATTTAAATATAAATATCGAAAGTAAAGTTGAATTAATAAAAGAAAATGTTTTATCACAGCTATGTTTAAATAAGAACTTAAAAGAAGAGAAGGAAATATTAAAATATATAAAGAGTAAAAGTTTGCATATATCATTAATCTCTAATGAAGAAAATAAAGTAAGTAATGATAATACAATTGATTTAGAAAAATGGATTAAAGAAAAGGTGTTTATTAAAAATATTAATATTTTTAAAGTTAAAAGTAGAGTGGCAATAATATTTTATGATAAAAGTATTGATTATATCTACTCAATATTAAAGAAAATAAAAATACAATTTGAAAAAGAGATGAAAGAAAATATTTTCATTACAATAGGAGAAGAAGTCGAAAATATTAATGAAATTAACTATTCTTATGAAACTGCTATAGAATTAATGAAAAGTAGATATTTATATATTAATGAAGGAATCATGTATAAGGATAAGATAAAAAATATTATTAATAGCAAAGTTACTGAAGAAGAGATTATTGATAAGCTATATAGTTATATAGAAATAGGAGAATTATATGGGATAGAGGAAAGCTTTTTGCTACTAGAAAAAATTATAATAGGAAAAAATTACAAAGAAGAACGAGTAAAGGCTTTATTAATTACTTACTATATTAAATTGAAAGATAGTATTATATCAAACTATGATTTAAAAGAAAGTTTAGATATTGATAATAAAAAATTTATTGAAGAAATTATTAGTAAAAATAGTTTACATGAAGCTATTAAGTTTTTAATAGATAAATTTTTGAATATATCAAAATATTTAGCAAGCAACTTTAATGATAAAGGTATTAATAGAATAGTTAAATATGTAGATAATAGATATTATAGAGATTTAAAATTAGAGTATTTAGCAGAAATTTTTAATTATAATAGCTCTTATTTAGGGAAATTATTTAAGGATACTACAGGGGAAAAATTTAATAATTATTTAGATAATGTTAGGATAGAAGAAGCTAAAAAATTACTTGTTGAGGGTAAATTGAAGGTATATGAAGTATGTGAAAAGGTAGGTTATAAAAATATTGATTATTTTTATTATAAATTTAAAAAGCATGTAGGTACAAGCCCTTTAAGTTATAAGAAGAGAAATAGAATTATGTTTATGGGTGAGAAATTAAATAATATATAATAAGGTTAATCTTAATAATATACTTAATGGAATATAATAGGGTGTAATATAGATTTGATTTAGAAAAGTATCTAATTGTTATGAGACATACATCAGATAGTGATTGAAGTTAGAATTATTTTCAATAAAAATAAACAATTATAGAGCATATATTAAAAAATATGGACAAGATGTTCATGTAATGATATTGTACGTAATTAGGGGAGGGGCTATACTAGGAAATCTATAGTATAACAACTATTATAAATACAAGTTTTAGGAGGCATTGTGGGAAAAGTAAAATACACAAACAAGGAATCTTTAAATCCAATTAAAAATATCATTTCTAAAGCAGGGGAAATGACTTCTAGCGAATCTGTAATCAGTAAAAATGATAAAGGGTTAAGTGAAGTACTTGCAGCAGCTGCTGGAATGAGTGTAGGTGCTGCAGGGAGTTTTGCAGCTTTAGGTACATTGGGGATAGCAGGATATAGTGCTGTTGGAATAACAACTGGACTTGCAACAGCAGGGGGAATCGTTGGTGGAGGAATGGTTGCAGGAATAGGAGTACTAGCAGCTCCAATAGCTGTTTTAGGTGTAGGAGGATATGCATTAGTTGCCAATAAAAAGAAAAAAGAATTATTACTTGAAAAGAAAGCTCTTCTACAAGAAGCTATAAGAAAACAAAATATAGTTATTGATAAATTAAAAAATAAAGTAGAATTAGTAGAAGAAAAAGCTAGAGAATTAGAAGCTATGAACATAATTCTTACAGGTATAATAAATGATTTAAAAGGCGATATAGCGGTAGCATAGATGGCAGATAAATTTAATGATAATGAAAGAGATTTATTAGATGTTCTAAAATACAACCAAGATAAAAGTAGCAATATTATTAATAAAGTAGATAATGTTAATAATAGTTTAGATGATAGAATAAATGATACTAAAAAGCTGTTAAAGAATTTAAATATTGATGTTATGAAATATCCTAATAATAGTATAGTAAACAATAAATCAAATACAAATAGTAAGAATGATTTAGAGAAAACATGGGATGATATAGTAAAAGAAGTTAATGAGGAAGGTTATGTTAATACTGAAATAAATGACATTTTAACTACTAATGAGCAAGTACAAGTTTATAAAAAAATAGATGAGATTAACGAGCAATTTTCTAAGGCAACAGGGTTAAACTCTACTGATGTTAAATTTTTGTTTTTTGCAACAACATTACAATGTTTGAGACAATATTTAATTTCTAATGATAAATTTAGATTTGATACTGACAAAGCAGGAGATAAATTTATAAGTAAATTTGTACCTAGAAAATATGAAGATATACTTTTAGGGTCTGTACCCTATGATGCAGTAAGAAAAGCTGATGGGTATAAAGACCAAAATACAGGGATTAGTTGTGCAAACCAGATATATGACTTTAGGACATGATCCTATACTAGGATGGATATTTGGTACATTAAATATTATGACAAATACATTAACTAAAAATTCACCATTATTAACAACTTATATTGTAAAGGCACATCCAACTACAGGTAATTATACACAAATAGGAGAAAGTGTTTTAATATCAGAGGTGTTTATAAATGGAGTTAATTTAGCTAAAAATGATTATAAGCTATTAGTAGTTTCTATAATTAGACAAGCATTGCATTTTGGAGCAGATGCATTTACTAAGATGGGTTTGCCAATACCAATTATTAATACTATTTCACCAGATTTAAGTTCAAAATTGTTAAGTGAAAATTTCAGAATAGATGCATATAGTGTTAGCAGAGGCATAATGTTATCTACACTAATAAATTCAATAATTTCGGCCATTCATGGATTATTCTATGATGAAAAAGTAGATATTAAAAGAGATTTATATGAAGTTAGGACAAGAAAGATATTAAGTTATTCGAATGCGTTAGCTACATCAAGTAATACTATTTATACAGCAGTTACCAAGGATTTTACTAAATTAGATGTAGGCGGAGCTGTTGTAACACTTTATAGGCTAATAAGTGATTATTCCTTTATTAGTAAGGTGAAATATGAGTTCATCAATGAAATTCTAGATAATGAGTTAAGAGAAGAAATTAAAAAGATAGATGATATATATAATGAAATAGTCTAGATATAAAGTAAGGTCGAGGGTATTAATAGTAGCGTCTCGCCTCCACCAAATAAGAAATCAAGTAAGGATACAATGGTAAAACCTTGCAATATCAAGGTTTGGCCATTGTATTTTGCTTTATATGGATAAAATTTTAGAGATTTTTAATAGATATTTTAGCCGCTTTTATATATTTTGAGTATTTGTGTGCACACCTTAGTGGAATTTTAGTTAGGGGGTGTGCATTTTTACGCGTGAAAGGTGAAATATAAAGATATAAAAAGATTAAGTGAATTTCAAATTTAAATGTATCAACTAAGACAATAATCTAAATATAATAGTAAATAAAATACTCGTAAATGAGTACAACTTTATAAAAAAAACAGATAAGTAATTAAATTCTATTTACTTTATGTATATTTGATAAAGTAAATAAGAAAGCATAAGGATATTTAGGAACACCTTTAGGCCATGATGAAAACAAAATAGAAAAGGCAGGATTAACACCAGAATTTATTGTAGGAACAACTATATATTAAGGAAGCAAAGATGGTATTTGGTATGTAAGAAAATTTATAATACTTCAATTGTTGAAGAAGGTTTAATTTGCAATAATTATCCAGAAAAAGATTTTCATGAAATTTATATTGTAGAAATATTAAAGATTTATATAAGAGATTAGTGAAAAATCCAATGTATAATATAGATATAAAATGTTGTCATAGTATAATCGTCAATAACAATAATTAAGATTAAATCACAAAAAAATAAAGGAAAAATATTTCATTTTTGATATGGAGCAACCTCAGATATTCAATCTTAAGTAGTACCTTGAACGACCAGTGAATTACCAGTGACAAGGATTAGCGTGTCACTATTTTTTGTTAAATAACTCAGAGTAGAGAATGAAAAGTGAGAGTGTGTTGATATATACCCAAATAATATATAATTGTTACTAATAAAGTTAAAATTGTAGGCGAAATAAGTTGTTTAAGGGATATTCATTTATAGATTTATCAATTGAAACTTTTAAATTAGTTAAAAAATCGTTAAAACAAAAAGAAATATAAGATAAGGCAAATAAACTAAATATTGTTGATAAGGTAGGACATAGTATATAAAAAGGAAGCTATAATTTGATTGTTTGATACAATCTTAATTATAGCTTCCTTTTATAGTAGTAGTGAAACAATGTTTCATACAATTACACTCGGATGTCCAGCTATTTTTTGTGTGTTCAAGCTAATGAGTTTACTATATGTGTAATATGATGGTTTGTACATATCGATCTCCAAGTTGTTAGGTTACCATAACGTGGTTGATTATTAATTCTATGAGTATAAATATAATTATCTCCCCAAGAATAGTGTTCATCAGCAAAGTAATCTGATGAAACTAAGGTGTTACAAAGGCGAGATATATTTTCAGCGCTTAAACCACCAGATTTAATTAAATTTCCTTTTAAAATTAAAAACTGTCCAGCTGAAGTATATCTAATATTAAATGAAGGTTTCATATAGGGTTCAAATTCAATATTAATTGGATTGCATATACAGTAGTCAGAGTAAATAATATTTATTTTATTCTCATAAGCATAACTACTGATATATTCCATATAAAATTGCCATTCAAACATATCAATTAAATTAATAGTATCTCTATCAATTCCAGCTAAAGTTTCAGGGAAGGATGAAGCGGAAAGAATTATGTTTCTAAATTCATTAATATTAGGTATTAATGACATAAAGTTAAGGAAGTTAGAATATAAACTGTCAAATGATGTATTACCAATATATTTAAAATCAAGAATCAAATCAATATTATTTGCATTTATAACTTGAGTAATATTGAATAAATCTATGTTCAATGTACTAATGGTATCAGTATTAATTCGTAGTGCTATTCCGTTATTAGATAATTCAGTAGCATAATTTATTAAATTAAAAGCATTAGTATGATTTAATACAGGAATAACATAGTCAGGATTAAGTTGTTCAAGGATTCTAAGATAAATTTCGGGATTACTTTCATAGAATTCAGGCAAAATATCAAAATAATAATATTTATTAGACCAATAATTAAAAGATTTCTCTAATCTTTCAATATTAAAGTCTGGAGTGATTTCAATAAGTGGAATTATTGAGTTAGAGATTTCAGTTGATAATTCTCTTAGAGCAGTTTGTTCTCCTTGTTTCCATTTAAGGATTGGTACATATTTAGGTGTGAATTTCATTTAATAGCTCCTAATTAAATTTTTATTTATTAATTATATGATGCTAATAATAAAATTATGAAATTTAAGAATACATATTAATTAGAAGTTAAGTATATAAATATATAATTATAATATAAAGAAGGTCCATACAATAATTAAAGTGGAGAGGTAGTATGAAAGAATTAAAAAGACCAGATATTACGTATTCAAATAAAGTATTATTAGATATTGAGTCGCTTGCAAGAGATATAATGAAAATTAACATAGATAGTGAAGATATTTATAAAGTCGTGATACGATTATATGATGATATTGAAAATGAAGGTATAGAAGATACTCTTAGAAATATACCAATAGAAAAGTTAAATGATGTTGGAAAAGGTTTTAGATTAAGTGTTTTTAGAGAGTCTGGAATTAAAAACTTTTTAGAATTATCTAAGAAAACTCAAAATCAACTAACTAAAATAAGAGGTGTTGGAGATATAACAGCTAAACAGGTTATGGCTGCAGCAGAATCTCTAGAAAGAACTGTAAGGGGAAATATGGTATTCAGAATAGATCCACAGAAAAAAACTAATGCCCAAACAGAGATTATCAAAGCGCTATATAAAATTAGTTTTAATAAAGATATTATAGAAATAAGCAGGAAAGTAGACTCAAATTATAAAAAACTACAATCTCACATTAAATCAGCAAAATTGACACAGAACAAATTAAGATGGTTATTCAGTTTTAATTCTACAAAAGAGAAAGCGATTAATTCATTTAATATATTAAGTAACTTTTTAAATAATAGTGACGTAGAATTATTTAGTGCAAATAAGTACCAATATAAAAGTAAAGATGAAATGGTTGAGTATAACTATGTTTGGAATGATTTTAGCAACAATTCAGCTAAATATTATTCAATATTAGAGAGCATTATAAAAAAGAAGCTTGATACTAAAAAAGACAAAGGTGACTTGCCAGAAGATTTGGTAAAAAGAGTTGAGGCGTTGAAATTAAATAGGTCTTTACTTAATTCTTCATTAAGGGGATATCAAGAGTTTGGGGCAAAGTATTGCATTGTTCAAGAGAGGGTACTTATTGGAGACGAAATGGGGCTTGGTAAAACTATTGAAGCTATAGCTTCAATTGCACATTTACAAGCAGAAGGTCATAGATATTTTATTGTAGTTTGTCCAGCCAGTGTACTTATTAATTGGCATAAGGAGATAGAGAAACATAGCAAACTAAAGTCATATATTATTCATAGATCTGATAGAGATAAAGTTCTTAAAGAGTGGGAACTAAAAGGTGGAGTTGCAATTACAACTTATGATACTCTTAAGCGTATAGAAGTTAAAGAGAAAATAGAGTTAGATTTGATAGTTGCAGATGAAGCTCATTATGTTAAAAATCCATCTGCACAAAGAACTCGAGCTTTATACAATTTAATGTCACGTTCTAATAAAATACTTTTTATGACCGGGACACCTATTGAAAATAGAGTTGATGAAATGATTAGCTTAATAAATTGTCTTCAACCTAGAATTGCCAATAGATTAGATAGTAAAGAAAGTTTTTATAATGCAAAGGAATTTCGTTATAAAATAGCGCCAGTATATTTACGTAGAAATCAGAAAGATGTATTAAATGAGTTACCTGAATTAATAGAGAAAGAAGAATGGGAAAGCTTTGGTGATTATGAAAGGATAATTTATTCAGAGGCAGTAAGAGATGGAAAGTTTATGGCAATGAGGTAAGCAGCATGGAAAGGGGGAAGTGCTGATAAGTGTCCAAAACTAAATAGACTTATTGAAATTTGTGAAGAAGCTAAAGAAAATAATTCAAAAGTAATAGTGTTTTCATTTTTTCTAGAAACAATATCAGTTGTAAAAGATGCTTTAGGAGAGGTATGTCTAGAACCTATTACCGGAAGAGTTACAGCAAATAAAAGACAACAAATTGTTGATGAATTTACAGCAGCACCAGCAGGAGTTGTACTACCTTGTCAAATAATTGCTGGTGGAGTAGGTTTAAATATTCAGGCTGCTGATACTGTTATATTATGTGAACCACAGATTAAACCGGCTCTAGAAACACAAGCTATTGCACGTGCATATAGAATGGGGCAGGTTAATAAAGTAGTTGTCCATAGGCTTTTAACAGAAAATAGCGTAGATGAAAGAATGATGGAATTATTAAAAAATAAGCAAAAAATATTTGATTCATATGCTCGCCATTCTGTTGTAGTAGAATCAAGTAATGAGGCAGTTGATATAACTGAAAAGGAATTGATTGAAAAAATATTGAATGAGGAAAAGAAGAGATTAGGTTACGATATTTAATTTTTTATTGTTATGTTTTTAAGGCACTTGGGTTAACTTCTAAGTGTCTTTTATTGAATATTTATTATATTTACGTAATATACTTTAGTAAATAATAATGTTTAATAAGCTTAATGGGAAAAAGGAGTTATTGAATGACAAGTAAGACACATATAAATATAGGAATTGCATTGGCGGCTCTATTAGTTGTAACTTACTCACATAACATAGGATATTTAATGTTTGCATTAATTGGAGCTATTGCTCCGGATTTTGATATTACATTTAAAATAAAACATAGGACATGGACTCACTCAATTTTAGCACTCTCTATAAGTACATTGATATTAAATAATTTTAATAAAACAATAGCTTTATTCTGGTTTGTTGGATATTCAACACATTTAATATCTGATAGTTTTACCAAAATGGGTGTACCATTTCTATATCCTCTTATAAAGGAGAGATATGGAATTAAATTATGCAAAACAGGAGGATTACTAGATATTATTTTAGGATATATAGCATTAGGAATTATTCTGTATTTTGCTTATAAGTATGTAGTTAATGTTCAGATATTAATATAGTGCAAAGGAGGAGAAAAGTGTACAAGCCAATAGTATTACAGGAAAATGGTAAAATAGTTTTTTATAAAAGCTTTTGTCAAACAGAAGAAGAGCTTATGAGAATTAATTCATATTTAAAAACAATATCTATGCCAATAAAAGTAGATAATCTATGTGAAATCTATGAATTAGATGATTATTCATTAATAAATTTAGTGTTAGATGGCAGTGATAAAAAAGATAAATTCATAAAATTTATTGACAATAATAGTGAATATCCATTTCCTAAAAGTTTATTAGATAAAATAGAAAATATAGAGTTAAATTTAAAGGAAGTAAAACTAGAGTTAGGTGATGGTCAGGTATTATTAAAAATATTACGAGGTGATATAAGTTTTATTGAGAAACTAAATAAAGATAAAAATATTATTGATAAAGGCAATAATGAAGAATATAGATTTAATACTAACGATTTACACAAAATATTCAATAAGCTAAATGAAAATAATGTAGTAATAAGATTACCTAAATGTAATGTTAATTCAGTTGTGAATATTGGCAAAAATAAAATTAATATGAGATATTATCAAGAGCAAGCATTTGACTTATTAAAAGATAGAAGCTATGCAACACTTATTATGCCAATTTTTTCAGGGAAAAATTATGTTGCTTTAAATATAATTGGTTATGTAAAAAAGAAAACTTTAATATTTTGCAATGGTAAGGAACAGTTAGAACGATGGAAGAAGCAATTGGTTAAGTTATTGGGGGTTAGTACTGAAAGAATAACTATATGTGATAGTGAAAATTTCATAATAAATGATTTTATTTTATGTAATTATGAATATATTAGTACTAATAGAAAAATAATTGAAAAATTAATCTATAGTGAATGGGGAATGGTAGTTTATGATGATGCTCATAAAGCGGTAACTGACAATGTAATAGATATTTTGTTAATAAAGTCAGAAAGAAAAATTGCATTAGCATCATCTCTTGATAGAAGTGATGGAAAAGAGAAGAAATTATTTAGTGTGTTTGGTGAAGCTATTTACAACATTACAAATAATGAGTTAATTAATCATTTATATCAAAAAGAATTAGATATTCAGAGAGTTAGTATTGAAGAGTGTAAAAAAAGTAAAGAGGATATTATTCGTGAAAAACTGTTAGAATTAGAAAATAGAAGAGTGATAATCGTAGCTCATAAAGTAGATGATGTAGAAACTATAGCTAAGGAGTTAAAAATAGATTTTTTAAATCAAAAGATATCAGAAGAGGCTAGAGATGAACTAGTTGAAAAATTTAATAATAAGGATATAAATGTATTTTGCTGTAGTAATTTAATAGAAAAATATAGATTTATGGATGTAGATGTAATGATTGCTGCAGGATATAGAGGTAAATCAAAAACAGAGGAGCACTTTAGAATAGGAACACTTATTAGCACTCGGGATCAATTGGATAGAATGAAAAAAGTATACAATATATATTTATATGATAGTAAGGAAGAAAAGATAGTAAATGAAAAGATTGGTTATTTAAAGGAATGGGGGTTCTTAAGAACTTAATTCTTTATTGGAGGATAGATGGAAATTTCAAATGATTTTTTTAAATGTTTACGTGATGAACAACTTTCAGATATAGCAATAAAAATAGGATGTCAATGTATCCCCGGAGGGGGAAATAGAGAACACTATATAGAAAAAATAAAAGAAAGATATATTAATGAGTATGATAAGGTAACACGATGGTTTGAAAGTGAAAATGAAGAAATTTTAACTAATATTAAATTATATATATTAGATTCATCATTAGAATTAAACAATAAAGTAGAAATTGAAAATGTATTATTAAATTGGGGGATATATAACGGCTATTCTTTAGAAACAACTATAGCAGGTATGCTTAGAGAAAAGTATAGGGCTGAGTTTATTAAAGAAGGAGACCAAAGTGGAAGTAGAGAAAAATATCCATTATATATTAAGATGATTATGTTTCTGAATGATTTAACAACTATTTCTTTAAAAGAAAATGAAAAAGATAAAATGGAGTTTATAGAAAAGTTTGTGAAGCAAAATAAGGAAATAGGTAATTCGATATTTGAATATCTCATAGAGGAGAGAGTTATAGAGCAATACTACTCAAAGAAGAGTATTAAAATTAAAGTTGATAAAAAAATGATTAACAATTTATTGCATGCAAATAATTTATTGGATTTCTACAAGTGTTATTATAAATGTACATTAGAGATTTTAGGGTGCAGTGATTGGCTTGATTTAATATATAAAATAGGAAATCTACAAGAAGATAATAAAATATGGTTAAATAATGATATGTTGCAATTAATTGATTTAGAGTATTTAAAAACAATGGAGGATTATGGACTCATAGATGAAACTTTTATAGATGGTAATAAATATATTTCATTAACTTCTCTTGGTCTTTCAGTTTTTAATAATGAAATTATTGATAGTTGGCCAGGGATTGGATATAGATTATATGAGAAAGATAATATCTTTATAGCATATAATGATAATCCAAAGGTAATACTTAATAATTTACTTGAAAATCAACTAGTATGTAGAGAGAATCTATTAGAGTTTAAATTACATAGCAATAAGCAACATATTTTATATCAAGTATAAATATTAATATCATATAAAGTGAGTTTAATACAATATTATTATAGATAAGTAATTATAGATGTCATCGGTTAATTTAATCGGTGGCTTTAAATTTTGACTAATTAAATTGTCGTTATGCTAGCTATTAAGTGAAAATATTACTCTTTTATTGTATAATTATAGTAAAATATAATGTAAATTACAAAATATAAGGGGTATGGAGATAATATGGAATTATATATAGATCCAATTAATATAAAAGAATCTACTGGTGATTCAAGAGAATTAATGAGTTATCAAATAGAGGCTATAGAATCATTAAATAGTTATTTTAATTTAAGTGGCAAAAAGAAGGTAGCGCAAAATGGGTTATTAGTAATGCCAACTGGAAGTGGTAAGACTTTTACTGCAGTTAATTGGTTATTAAATAGTGGAGTAGCAAATGGTTATCGTATATTATGGCTTGCGCATAGACAAGAGCTTATTGATCAAACTAATAATGAATTTAGAAATCAAGCACCTACTTTAGCAAAGTATGACATAAAGAAATTGAGAATAATACCGGTATCAGGAATGCATTATAAAATGTCACAGGCATCAAGATACGATATAAATATTTGCAGTATAAGTTCGGTAGCTAATAAGTATGGATATAGATTTATTAGAAGAATGCTAGGAACACCAGGATTGGAAAAGTTAATTGTAGTTATTGATGAAGCACACCATGCAGTTTCACCATCATATCAAAAGGTATTAAAGAGGATAACTCAATTGAATCCAAATAGAATTCTGTTAGGATTAACAGCTACACCAACAAGAATGCAGGCGTATGATAAAAAGAGATTATTTGATATGTTTAATGTAACAGTCAATGCAGAAAATAAAATAGGTAATTCTAAAGGATATATATATGAAGTTACATTAAAGAAATTGTTGATAAATGGTTTTCTAGCTAACCCTATTTATAAGAAAATAGAAACTAATATAGTAGGGGAAGTTGAATACATAATATCTGACGAAGATGAAGCTTTTTTTAATACTTTTGGAGAATTATCAGAACAATTAAAAGATCAAATAGCTAAATCATCTTCACGTAATAAACTTATTGTAAAACAGTACCTAGATAATAAAGTGAAATATGGAAAGACAATAGTTTTTGCTATAAATCAAAATCATTGTAGAGCATTATGTGAAGAGTTTAAATCAGCAGGTATATCTTGTGACTATGTGATTTCGGATAAAGTTGGAGCTCAAAATACAATAAGAGAATTTAAAGATAATAAGTTTGAAGTTCTTATTAATGTACAAATACTTACTGAAGGAAGTGATATTCCAGATGTTCAAACAGTATTTTTAACAAGACAAACCAATAGTGATTCTCTGCTTATGCAGATGATAGGAAGAGGGTTAAGAGGACCAGCGGCTGGAGGAACAAGTGAAGTTAATATAATAGATTTCCATGATACATGGGATAAGTTTAGCTTTTGGTTAGATCCAAAACAGTTAGATGTATTTAGTGATGTGGAAGAACCAATAGATTTAGAAAAACCACAGGATGTAAGTGAAGATTTAGAGAAGGAAGGGATTAAATCATCGTATACACCATGGGATGTTTATATTAAATTGTATAATTCTATGAAAGCTAATGTTATAGCTAAAGAGTTTAATGAAGTATTACCTGTAGGATGGTATTCTGTTGTAAATGAAAATGGTGAAGATGTTAATATTTTAGTTTATGAGGATACATTGGATGGCTTTAAAGATATTGAGAAGTATAAGGATAAACTAATTAAAAATAAGATAAATACTAACGTAGTCATAAGCATTTGTTTTAATAAGTGCGAAAATAAACCAGAAGTTAGTGATATAAAGTTAATACTGGACAAGCTTTATGAAGATAGAGAAATGCCTGAATACTATACATTTGAAGAAAGAGCTAAGTTAGATCCTAAAATAATAGCTGATGAAATGAATAGATTATTTGTAAAAGATGAAGAAAAAGAGGAATGGTTAAAAGAACTTTTTGAAAGTACACAGTTACTTAAAAAACTTTATAATATATTTTTTGTATTTAAGAAAACAGTATTTAATGCTTGTAGTGAGAAAAGAGAATCGTTGATAAAGAGCTATGATGAAAGAGAAGAGTATAACATAGTAGAAAATATCTACGATTTAGAAGAGCTATTAGATGAAGTATTAAAAGAAAACCCATTTTTAAATAAAGAAAATCTTTTAAGTATTGAATGGAGCGATATGATTATAAAGAGTTGGTTTGCTTTATGTAGTAGATGGACAATGGAAGATGGAGAAAACTTATATAAGATTTATATTAATAAGTTAATGTCATCTCCACAGGTAGATCGTGAGGTCATTAAATATCTAATATACCATGAATTAATTCATAAAAATGGATACTTTAAGCATGATGATAAATTTAGGGAGCTGGAATGGAAATATCCTAATTCAGATGAGCTAGATGGATTTATGGACGAGATGGCACTTAGATATAATTTAGATATTCCTAATAAAGAAATTTGTGATGATAATATTATTGCAGATGATGTTATTGATGGAAGCTCTAATGATTTTAAAATAGAAAGTACTATGACTATGCCAACTAAAGCAGATCCAAAATATAAATATTGCAGGGAATGTGGAAATAAGATACCAGAAACAGCCAACTTTTGTGATAAATGTGGAAGTGGTACAAAGTATTGATAAGTATAAGATAGATGAAGGTGAACAGAAATGATTGCAGAATTACATGGGAAAATTAGTAGTAGAGGAACCAATTTAAAAGAAACTTTAGAAGATAATTTAACTGGGAATGTTTTTGGTTCGTTAAGATATATCCCATTTAGCAAGGGAATAAAACATATCTTACTTAAAGTTATTGAGGAAAATAATTTTGACCAATATGAAACAGAAGAGTGGGCAGAAAAAATTGAGTTTTGGCCATACCATAAAGAGGGAGAATTAGATTTAATTATCGACCTTAATTTAGTTACTATAGCTATAGAAGTTAAATATAATAGTGGATTATCTTCAGATGATGAAGTAGTGAATGTGGATAAGAACTCAGAGAAAAGTAGAAATCAATTAGCTAGAGAATCTAGAATTGTTAAAGAGTTAGCCGAAGAAAAAGGGACAAAACCAATTTTATTATTTATAGCTAAGCAAAATGAAGGAAAGGAGATAGTAAGTAATATAGAGAATAGAAATATAATTGCAGAAGGTGTAGCACTAAAGTTTATTTCGTGGGAAGATATATGCTTAATTATAGAATCACTATATAAAAGTAGAGAGTTGAGCTATTTTGAAAAAGTTATTATTGAAGATATATATAATCTTTTAGTTAAAAAAGGATTTAATAGTTTTAAAGATTTTAAGAGCAATATTAATGATAGTGAAGTTGTTAAAGAGGAGTATTATTTATTTAGTGTAATCGAAAAGAAAAACTCTAATATTAGAAATGATAGCGATAATTTTAGATTTATAAGTGATATTGAAATAGGAGAGGATAGATATTATGAATTCATATAGTGAAAATATAAAAAATGCATTTTCTGTAGTATATAATACTCTAGAAAATGTTAAGAAACTTATGGAGTATTGTGATAAGGTGGCGGAAGACAATGGGTATTACGCATGTACTACAAAATTTTTAAGAAATAATACAGATGGTAGTGTAGATGGATGGGTATATAATAAATTTTTTAAAATATATCAAAGTATGGAAGATGAAGGGTTAGAGAATGGTTGGAGAAACGGACCATTATATGTACTAGAAATTAACTTTGAAAAATTTCCGATGTATTATGTATCTAAGTTTGAGTATGAAGATATAAAAGGATGGCGTGGGGGGATATCCCCTTCAGATTGGTGGGCATTTTATTTTCCAACTAATATTAGCGATTCTAGAATAGAATTTACACAATTAGATGATATGTATACTGTTGGGGTACCAAAAGGATCATATAAGAAATCATATTGGGGACTTGAAAGAACAGTTTTTAGAAGTGGAGATTTAGTAGAGATTAATAGTGATAATGTTGGAATAAATATTTTTGGTGAGTTTAATAAATTGAAAGAAAAAACTTATAGAGTCTATTGAAATATAGGCTCTTTTATTATATAGATTTTTAAAATGTATGTATTAGAAATTTTAATATCTACTAGTAAGTACATTTCCTTTCAATAAAAAGTGAAAACAAACTAACTTTACCATTAGAATTAATAAATGTATACTATGATCAAGGAGGAGGTAGAAATGAAAATAAGACAGAAGCTTCTATTAAATATGCTACTAAAATCCAAACAGGAAAATATTAAGGAATTAGCAAAAGAGTTTAACGTAAGTGTTAGAACTATAAGAAATGATTTAGAAGATATAAATTTATATTTGGAGGAGGTAGTAGACTTAGATGCTATAAAAATAAATAGCAATAATGTATATTTAAATGTTAGAAAAGATGATGAATTAAAGTTAAACGCTAAAAATAAAGAGGAAGACTATTATACGTATAGATTATCTGCTGAGGAAAGAGTAGTCCTAATCTTATCTCAACTAATATTAAGTGAGAGTTACTTAACGATTAGTTCGTTATGTGAAAAACTATCGGTAAGTAGAGGTACTATTAATTCAGATATTGTTCTAATAAAAAAATGGAGTAAGGATCATAGTGTTAATTTAATTTCTCAAAAAGGAAAAGGTTTAAAAATTGATGAACCAGAGAAAAGAAGAAGATTCCTTTTAATGACTCTTATAAGAGAATGTAATGATTTGATAAATAAATCTAAACTTGAGTTAGATTCGATTGATATGTATGAGAAGCTATTTAAAAATGTGGTATTGGATGACATAAGAGAAATAATAATGAGATCGGAGAAGGAATTTGAACTAACTTTATCAGATATAGCTTTTGACGCACTGCTAATACATATAGCACTTGCTGTTGAAAGAAATATAGATAGCAACTGTGTTTCATTAGAGGCTGATAATTGTGAAGTGTCTAAAGAGAGCACTCAATATAAAATGGCTGAATATATGATAAAAGAAATAGAGAAGAAATACCAAATAGTAATGCCAGCAGAAGAAGTATATTACGTAGCATTACACATATATGGGAAGTTAACCCCTCAAATTAGTGATGATAATGAAGAATGGATATATATACAATTAATAACAAATAACTTAATTGAAAAAGTTTCTAGATGTTTTAATGTGGATTTTAGAAATGATATCAGATTATATGAAGATTTATCTAAACATATAGCTGGTACAATATTTAGATTTAAAAATAATTTAACTTTAAAAAATCCTTTAAGAGAAGCATTGATAGATGAATATAAAGATATTTATTATGCAGTAGAAAATAACAGCACAAAGATAATCGAGTATATAAATCAAGAGTTAACAAGTGATGAAATTGCATATATTGTTTTACATTTTGCTGCTGCTATGGAGAGAGTGAAAATAGATATTGAAGAGCATATACCGTCAGTGATAATTGTTTGTAGCACTGGAATTGGAACTGCTAAGTTGGTGTTGTCAAGATTAAATAAATATTTCAATTTTAATGTTAAAAAGGTAATAGCCCTACACAATTTAAAAAAGACATTAGAAAATGAAAATGTAGATTTAATAATAAGTACTATTAAAATTGATGAGAAGTGTAACCATGTTGTTGTTAGTCCATTATTAAAAAATGATGATGTTGAGAATATAAATAGTGCATTATTTAGAGCTGGATTTGCAGCTAATAAAATAAGAAAAGAAAGGATAAAGGGTAAGTTTGCTTCTGATATATATAAACTATTAGAAAAATATGGAGATGAAGATGAGGAAGAAGTATTAAGAGAAGAAATAAGAAAATTATTAAATAAAGAAGTGGTTGAAGAAAAAAAATCAGAAGAGGAGAGAGGAGTTTTAATGTTAAGTGAGGTATTAAAGAGAGAATATATTTCGTTAGATGTAGAATGTAAAGATTGGATTGATGCTATAAAGGCTTCCGGAGAAGTATTAAAAAATAATGGCATAATTGAAAACGATTATATTATAGATGCAATCAAAAATGTGCAAGATTTAGGTCCGTATATTGTAATAACTAAAGGAGTAGCAATACCACATGCCAATAATAAGCTGGGGGTTAATAAAACTGCAATATCACTCGTTAGTTTGAAAACGCCTGTCAATTTTAGCAATTCAGAAAATGACCCTGTAAAATATGTATTCATGTTAGCTACAAAGGATTCTAATTCTCATGTATTAGCCTTAGCTGATTTAGTTAATCTATTAGAGGATAAAAACTTCTTTAAGTGCATAGACGATTCAATAGATGGAATGGAAATAATTAATTATATAAAAGAAAATGAAACAAAGATATAAGGAGATGTGTATTTATGAAAAAAGGATTAGTAATGTGTAGAACAGGTATGGGGAGTTCAATGATGCTTTGTATTAAATTAAATAAGATTATTGCAAAAAATAATTTCCCATTAGAGCTTGAACATGATGTATTTAGTGGAATAGCTGGACATAATGCAGATTTAATAATTGTAATGGATGATTTAGTGGAAGAGTTTAAAGGAACTGATAAATATGTAATAGGTATAAAGGATATTGTAGATACTGATTATATGGAAAAAGAATTAAGAAAATATTTTGAAACAGTAAATAGTTAGGAGGAAAGAGTAATGGCGATACTTGAGTTTATAGTATTTGGTATTTTAGGACAAGCTTCTTTATTAGTAGGTTTAATGTCTATGGTTGGTCTAATTATGCAAAAGAAGAAGCCATATCAAATTTGCATTGGAACAGTAAAAACTATAGTAGGATTTTTAATATTTGGTGTTGGATCTTCAGCCGCAGTTGCAGCTTTAAATAACTTCCAAACATTATTTGCTGAAGGATTTCATTTAGAAGGAGTGTTACCTTTAGCAGAAGCAGTTACTGGAATGGCACAAACTAAATTTCCTATGGTAATAGCTTTAATTATGGTTTGTGGATTCGGTATTAATTTATTAGTAGCACGTTTTACAAAATTTAAATATATCTTCCTTACAGGACAACACAACTTATATTTAGCTGCATTAGGTGGAATTCTTTTCATATCATTAGGTTTTTCTGATACTGTAACAGTTATTTTAGGATCTTTATTATTAGGATTTTCAGCTGCAATATTCCCTGCTATAGCTCAACCATTTATGAGAAAAGTTACAGGTAGTGACGATATTGCAATGGGACATTATTGTACAATAGCTTATGCAATTTCAGGATGGATTGGAGGAAAGGTTGGGAACCCAGAAGATAGTACTGAAAAGATTAAATTACCAGGATGGTTATCAATTTTTAAAGATTATATTGTCTCAATAGCTGTATCTATTTCAGTATTCTATTATGCAAGTGCAATTGCTGCAGGACAAGAAGCGGTTGAAGCAGTAGCAGGTGGAGTTCACTGGTTAATATATCCTTTGATGGAATCTTTAACATTTACAGCAGGACTTTATGTAATTATAACAGGAGTAAGAATGTTCTTAGGTGAAATAGTACCAGCTTTCGTTGGGATTTCAGAGAAGTTAATACCTAATTCTAAACCAGCATTAGATTGTCCAGTAGTTTTTCCATATGCACCTACTGCTACGATAATAGGATTTTTATCTGCATACGCAGCAGGATTAGTATGTATGTTTATATTTGCAAAAGTTGGTATGCCAGTAATAATTCCAGTGGCAATTCCTTATTTCTTTATAGGAGCTACAGCAGGTGTATTTGGTAATGCAACTGGAGGTTGGAAAGGTGCAGTTGTAGGGGGAATAGTTACAGGTATATTAATAGCTGTAGGACCAGCACTTATATATCCTGTTATGGAGAATATAGGACTAGTAGGAACTTCATTCCCTGAAACAGACTTTAACTTTGTTGGATTAATAATTTATTACTTAGGTAAACTTTTCGGATTAGCGTAGGAGGTAAATAATGAAAGATATAAAAGAACTAAAAATATTAGCAAATCAAAATCGTAAAAAAATAATTGAAATGGTATATAAAGCACATGCTGGACATCCAGGAGGGTCATTATCAATAATTGATATTTTAACAGCAATTTATGAGTTAGATGTGGATTTAAATAGTAAAAAAAGAAGTAGAGTTGTATTGTCAAAGGGGCATACAGTTCCTGCACAATATGCAATATTAAATAGTAAAGGAATAATAAATGATGAAGAACTTGAAACATTTAGAAGTGTTAATTCAAGGCTACAAGGACATCCACATATAGTTGATATTCCAGAAGTTGATTCTACAACAGGATTGTTAGGACAAGGGCTATCACTAGCTATTGGTATGGCTATAGCAAAGAGAAATGATAAAGAAGATAATAGAGTATATGCAATTGTTGGAGATGGCGAACTTCATGAGGGACAAATATGGGAGGCTGTTATGCAAGCATCTCATTATAAACTAAATAATTTAATTATGATAGTTGATTACAACAAGCTATCATCATCAGGTCCTGTAAATGAGGTTATTAATGTAGATTCAGTTTCAGATAAGTTAAAGGTATTTGGATTTAATACAATTGAAATAGATGGTAATAATATGGAGCAAGTTGTTGGAGCTTTAAATATTGCATTAGAAGAGAAGTCTAAACCTATAGCCATAATAGCTAATACAATAAAAGGTAAAGGTGTTTCTTATATGGAAAATAACCCTAAGTGGCATAGTGGTGCATTGACAGATGAGGAGTATGAAATAGCAGTAAGGGATTTAAATAAGATAGGGGAGGAGATATAATATGGTATTTAAAACAGTTTCACCTAGAGATAAAATTGGAGAAATATTATGTGAGTATGGGGAAGATAAGAGAATTTATGTATTAGATAGCGATTTAGCAAAGTCAACAACATCAGTTAAATTTGGAGAAAAATATCCTGAAAGATTTGTTGAATGTGGAATTTCTGAGCAAAGTGCTATGTCTATTGCTACCGGGTTAGCTATAGAAGGAAAGATACCTTTTTATGTTAACTTCGCAATTTTAGCAACTGGGACAGCATGGACACAATTAAGACAAGCTTGTTATTCAAATGCAAATATAAAGATAATTGGAACTCATCCAGGGATGGATGATGGGCCAGATGGAGCATCACATCATGCAAATGAAGATATTGCTTTAACTAGAGCTATTCCTAATTTAAAGGTATTAATTCCAAGTAGTATTGAAGAATTGAGAGATGCAATAGAGTTAGCGATTAAGCATGAAGGACCAGTGTATATTAGAGCTGCAAGGGATGTAGTTCCGGTATTAGATATTACTCATGATAAAGTTGAGTTTGGAAAAGCTGAAATAGTAAAAGATGATGGTAATGACTTAGCTTTAATATATGAAGGAACAGCAGCATTTTGTGCAATGGAAGCTTATGAAGAGCTTAAAAAAGAAGGATATGCCTGCAAGATGATAAATATATCTTCGATTAAACCTATAGATACAGATATGATAGAAATGTTAGTTAATAATGTTAAAGGTATAGTAACAGTAGAAAATCATAGTATTATTGGTGGTTTAGGAGGAGCTGTTGCAGAAGTTTTATCAGAGTACTCAAGACACCCAAAATTGAGAAGAGTTGGGGTAGAGGATGTATTTACTGAGTCAGGAAAGATTTCAGATGTCAAAAAGAAATACGGATTAAATACTGAAAATATAATTAAAAAATGTAAAGAATCATTAGAATAAAAAGTATGTTAGTAGAAAACCACATTTTAGTAATGTGGTTTTCTTAAAATAAATATATGATGTAGAAGAGGAGAAGTTATGAAAATTTTTATAGATACAGCTAATATTGAAGAAATAAAAAATGCAAGTAAGTTAGGAGTTTTATCAGGAGTTACAACAAATCCTTCATTAATTGCAAAAGAAGGAAAAGACTTGGTTGAGGTTATACAAGAAATTTGTAGTATAGTTGATGGGGCTATAAGTGGAGAAGTAATATCGTTAGAACATAATAAGATGATAGAAGAGGCTAGGGAATTAGTAAAGCTTCATAGAAATATAGTAATTAAAATTCCAATGTGTGAGGAAGGATTGAAAGCTGTAAATATACTTTCTAAAGAAGGAATAAAAACAAATGTAACATTAATATTTTCTCCACTACAAGCATTATTAGCGGCTAGAGCAGGAGCATCATATGTTAGTCCATTTTTAGGAAGATTAGATGATATAGGTAATGAAGGAATTAAAATAATAAAAGATATTTCAGAAATGTTTAAGATTCATAATATACAAACTGAAATTATATCAGCTAGTATTAGAAATCCTATTCATGTATTAGAGTGTGCCTTAGCTGGTTCAAATATTGCAACGATACCTTATAATGTAATAATTCAAATGATCAAACACCCACTAACAGATATAGGAATTGATAAATTTTTAAATGATTATAAAAACTCATCTAAATAGTGAAAATAAAACATCAGTGTTAGAGCAAAGTAGTTTCTATACATTGATGTTTTATTAGTTAATACTTATTAAATAATATACTTGAAAGTTGCTATACGATACATAATTAAAAATATTAAAAGAATGCGTGTCATAATAAAAATATGTAAGGAATATATTTAGTGCATCTTACTAATATGACCAAAACTGGAGAAAAATAGATAAAAGATGGTTAGATTCACTAAATAACAATCTAGTTTCATACGTAAGAGGTTATGAGAAAACAACTATTACTAATATATCAAGTTTTGCAGCTGAATCTACAAGAAAAGCAAATAAGAAATATATAAATGCTTAGATAAATAATGGACGATTACTTATTTTAGTTATAATATAAAATAGATTAAAGAGTAGTATAAAAATGAATATGAGTTTTAAGATTTAAATTAGTAATGCTTAAAAAAGAGAAAGTTTACATCAAATAAACTTTCTCTTTTTTCGTATAAATCGCTTATTATAAATTAGAAATTCAAAATCAAGAGAAGTAAGATGCGATGAGCTTATGAGATACATAAGAATGAATTCATATCTAAGAAGCATAATTTATATAATTATTATGACATAGTTATAAATTTGAAATGTACTAACTAAGACAATAATCTAAATATAATAGTAAATAATATACTCGTAAATGAGTATAAACTTTATAAAAAACACAGATAAGTAATTAAATTCTTTGATAATGTATATAAGAAAGCATTAGGATATTTAGGAACACCTTTAGGCCATGATGAAAACAAAATAGAAAAGGCAGGATTAACATCAGAATTTATTACAGGAACAACTATATATAGGGAAGAAAAAATGGCATTTGGTATGTAAGAAAATTTATAATACTCCAATTGTTGAAGAAGGTTTAATTGAAAATAATTATCCCTAAAAAGATTTTCATGAAATTTATATTGTAGAAATATTAAAGATTTATATAAAAGATTAGTGAAAAATCCAATTTATAATGTAGATATAAAATGTTGGCATAGTATAATCGTCAATAACAATAATTAAGATTAAATCACAAAAAAATTAAGGAGAAAAGAATTCATTTTTGATATGTAGAGTAATAATAAAAAATTATAGTTTGTATAATGAATAAAATGGAAATGAGAAGAAAGCTATGGAAGCCTTAAGAGGTGATAAGAATGAATGATAAAGAGAAAAGAATTTATGATGAAATCATAGATGATTTAACAAAAAATACTAAAAATAAAATCTGGAAGTGGATTTTGGAAGATGAAGATGGAGATTATGATATTGCTATAGTTGAATTAGAAGGTGTATTAGACCATATTATTTATTATGAAAAAGGTAGTTGTAACTATGATGATGAAATGATACAAGTGTATACTAATAGCTTATGTAGATTGAATGATTTATTAGAATCTATACAGTGGGATACTGAGATATAAAAGGTGAAGTACCATGAAGGTAGAAAAGATATTTTATCAATTTTACAAGGCTATTGCACAATGTACAGCGATAGGAACAGACAAGCATAGCTATAAAAGAAGTGGATGTGAAAAGACAAAGATATTTAGTTATGAAGATCGACGTAACATAATAAAAGTTACAAGTTTATTATGTTATTTCTTAGAAGAATACTATCCAGAAATAATATTTATTAAAGATATAAATAATAAACACATTCAAGATTTTTTCATAGAAAAAGCAAATTATTGTACTAAAAGTACATTGAAAAATTATTATTATTGTATTAGAAAGCTTGAGAAGATGATAAAGCAAGAGTTACTTTTATCTATTGATTATACTAGTAATATTAAAATTCCTAATGGAACAATAGCTGTGCTAAGAGATATAAAAATGAATGAGGGAGATTTACAAATACTACTAGACGAATGTAATAAAAGTAGTAGTAAAGCAAGAAGTGGAATTATGCTAAGTATGCTCTTTGGATTAAGAGTATCAGAATGTTGTAAAATAAAAGGGAAGGATATAAAATTAGCTGATAAATTTATACACATTCATGACAGCAAAGGTAAACGTTGTAGAAATATTAAAATTGAAACAGAGGAGCAAAGAAAGTTTTGTGAATATATAAAAGCTACAGTTAGTGGTGAAGATAGAATTTGTCCATTACGAGAAGATTCTGTGAATCAAGAAATTAGAAGAATGTTGTTAAAGCATAAGATAAATATATATCAAGAGAGTAAAACAGGAATACATGCAATTAGAAAATCTTATGCAACAAAAAAATATAAAGATAATTTACAGCAAGGTATGGATGAAACTGACGCATGGGATAATACGTGTGATAGATTAGGACATGGAGCTGGAAGGAAAGTGTTAAAAAATGTTTATGTAAAAAATAACTAGATAGATTTAAAGATAAACCTAGAATTTTAATTTGAATTCTAGGTTTTTCTTCGTTTAAAATATTATACAGATTTACAATAAATAACTTTAGCATAAGTTCTTTGAGTAAAGGAATGCATGTTATGAATAACCCTTCTATTTTCATAATTACTTTTAGCTATATAGTTAATTATATCTTCACATACTTCAGCGTATACTAGGGGAGTCGAATATTTAACAAAGTCAAGATATCCTAATTTATCTCCATACTGTAGATCATCAAAAGTTGTATCTACTAAATTACTATCTCTATATTTTGAGAGATATTTTTTTATTAGTTTAGTAATTAAAGAATTTGATAAAAATGAACAAAGATATAATGTAATATAAAAGTTAGATAATACTTCTAATTTGACAGTTGAGTTTTTATATGCAACAAACTTACTATCATTTAACATATCAATAGCAACACCGTTAAATCTTATATAGCGCGATTTTAAAGTTATGCTTGTATAAACGAAAATCATATCTGGAAATTCAAAATAGTTATCTGAATATACGTTAAATGTTCTTTTCATACACACCTCCAAATTTTATTTTTAGTATTTACAATTTTAATTATTTTATCAAAGTAAAGATAAGATTTATATAAATAAGTAACTAAGTGTATAATATATTATAAATTTCTGTAATGAGTAAAAGAAATTTTACATGAAGTTATGAAAAGGACAATTATATAGTTATATAATTGGGTAGGAGTGTAAAAATAAATTTGGGAAATTAAGTGGTTTATTTAGTTGGTGCTAGTATTTTATAAATACCACTTTTCTATAACTTATAAGGTATAGATATATGTAGGAGAACATAGTGAAGAGCCTGAAAAAATATAAATGCTAGTAATTTAATACAAAGTATGAAAGGGGTTAATGTAAATTATCTCTATTAATTATGTTTAATTGAAAATAATAATAAAAATAAGTAAGTATTAATTTGGAAATATTAAGTTAGTAGGAAAATAATTAAAGCTAAAGGGGACAAAATATGAATAAAGAAGCAATAGACTGCTTACTAGAAATAAAAGAAGAACTTATTAAAATAAATGAGAAATTAGATAGACAAGAGAAGTTAATAAAGAAATATATAGAAGATGATGTTTATATAGAAAATAGAGAATTTGATATTGAGGAAATTGAAGGATTGAATTTGTCAAAGGAGTTGGTAGACTACTTTAAAGATATAAATAGAGAGATTAACAATGAAAAAGATTTAAATAATTGGATAAGGCCTATCATATCAACTACTAAGATAGAAGATAATACTATAATAATTGAATGTTTAAATAGAATTAATTATTACTATCTTGTTGTATATTATACTGAAATATTAAAAAGAAATAATTATAAGATACATATTAAATCATTAAAAACTTTAGAGGAAAGAGTGCTTTAAGAATTAATTTAATGTAATTTTGTAGCGAGTATAATAAAAATATATATAACGATGCAATAAGATTTAAGAGGAGATAATAAATAAAGATGACAAAAGATGAAGAAAGAATAGAAAAAGTAAATAATATGATAGCAATTTTAGATGAGTTTCTTAAAAGAGGATATTATGTTCATAGTGGGCCATTTATGATAGAGCCAGATTCAAGTATGAATGATCTTTCAGAGGAGGATTTAATTATGTTTTTTGCGGAAGGTGATAGATGGCTAGTTAATAATGAAAAGAAATATGTTATCGTTACTCACTAATAATCTATAATAATGTAAACTCTGTTGAAAATAATAATATAAAATAATAAATAAAGAGTAAGCAAAAATATTATTATAGTTTAATGAGAATAGTAATAGTTTAAAAATAGCTTTCTCTTTTTGAAATAAAATTAATTCTTTATTTTATAATAAGGAGTTTAAATAAAATAAAGGTTGGAAGATCAAGTCTTTAAATATATGTTATATCTTAAGTGCTAAACACTTCACATATAGTATATGTAGTTATAGCTGAATAAGAGAAAATTAAAATTGTTGAAAAATTAGTGTGGTTAAAGATAAAGTAAAAGAAGCAATGATCTTAATTAGAGAAAAATTATTAGTTACAATAATGGATTGATTAAATAGTGAGATATATAGGAAATATTGTTTAAAGCTTATTTACTAGTGTATAATAACTATTATGAGTATGTGATTACCTAGTTATTTTGAAAAATATGAGGTTGATAATAATAGAGTTCTTCAGCAAGATATATTTAGAACATTAGGAAGTATTGTTGAACTGTTTAGCGATAATATGGATATGTTTAAAAAGATAATGGGAGTTATTGCTGATATTAATAGGAATTCAGAAGAGGTTGTTTAATCAATTGAAATGTTACTAGAATTCATACTTTGAAAATCGTAGTTGTACTTTTAAAAAATTATGAGATAAAATATTACAGAAGGAAATAAGTGTTTTTTGTAGAATAATTAATATTTAGGTGGAAAAAATATTAATTGAAGGAATATTATGATTAATCAAAGTTTGTTTTTAGCAAATTAAGAACAATATATGGTGATCAAAATGTAGAGATGCGAGTAGAAAATAATGAAACTATATTTATTATAACTGAAGTGTTTCAAAGAGCATTTTATTACAAATTTAGGTACAATGCTAGTATACAGTCTTGTAACACTATTGAAGATTTTTTATCAAATTATCAAAGTTTAAAAGAAAATTTATAGTAATAAGCTTATAGTGGTAGAGGATAAATATTATCTGCTACCACTTTAGTTTAATATTAAGTGGATTTAAGAGAAGAAGCTTTATGTAAGTTTATGGGGGGTATAGTGGAAGAAAATAATATATTTAGATTAGCAGCATTGTTATATAAAGATAGCAATTATAATGTTAAGAAAGATAATACATTAAAAAAAGTTATTGAGTCGTTATTTATAGATAATAATATAGAGATTACTATTTTTGAAGCAATAGAATTATGTGAAAAAAAATATAATTTACATGTAATTGAAGAAGAAATAAGAAGGATAATAGAGAGAGAGCATAATATTTTTCAAATAATTAATAAAGGAAATGGAAATATTAAGTTTAAACTGTTAGAAAAAAGATATAAAATTATAAATTCAGATAATATAATAGGAATAGATAAGTTTATAAACGAATTTTGTATAGATAAGAGCTTAGAAAATAATAAAGTTAAAACAGTGATATATAGATTTTTATATGATATATTTACAACGAATTTAAATAGTTACGAATATTATATTAAAAATGAGGCTTTAGCAAAGGATTTTAGTGTAGATTCTTCAAAATATGAAGAAGATGAAGTAAAGTTAATAAATTCATTCCTAAGCTATGATAATAAAGATAAGGATAAAGCTATATTTAATATTGTAAGTTTATCTTTAGAGTATTGTGTACTTACTGGAAACGGAAAACAGCTTTATCCGGAAGGACTAAGAAATAAAATTTTCTTTTTGGATACTAATATAATATATAGGGCAATTGGAATTAATGGAGATGAACGTAAAGCACTAACATTAAAATTTTTGAACAAATGTAATGAAATTGGTATAGGTTTGAATATTTCTGTATACTCGGAGGAGGAATTTAACAAATCATTGGAGTTTTATATTAAGAATATAAATAAATATCAATTTTCTAATATAAATAAGAAGCTATATGAAAAATATCAAAAGGGAAAAGATATCTATAATAACTATCTAGAATGGAAAAGTGGGAGAGTTGATTATGGGATAGAAAAGTACCAGGCGTTTATAAAGGCTAATTATGAAAGCTTTAAGAGAGCATATAAGATTAATGTTGATTATAAATTGAAAATAACCTTTAATGAAAATAATAAGAAGAGGATAGATGAGTTATCACAATCAATTATGATATTAAAAAGTGATATCCATATTTCATCAAGTATTATAGATGCAAGTAATATATTATTATTAGATAATCTAAGAAAGGAGACACATAGTAATATTTCTAAGCTATTAGAGGTAAAATATTTTTTGATTTCTACAGATCAGAAATTAAGAGAATGGGATTTGCTAAATGTTAATAATGAACAACCTATAGTTTTTTTACCTAGTCAATGGTTAGCTATTATTTTAAGATTTGTTTCTGCTACATCAGATGATTTTAAGAGCTTTGTTAGTTTTCTAAATATAAAGAAAGCTGATGAAGGGATAAATAAGGAGAAGTTATTAAGTGTTTTAGAAGGGATATCTGAGATAACTGAAGATATTGAACGACAGGAATTTTATGCAGATGAGATCATAGAACAGAAGGCAAATGATATAATAAATAATAGTGATATAGAATGTATAAAAAAAGAAACCAAAGAGTATGTTAAAGCTTCGATGGATCAATTAATTGTTGATGCACAAACAGAAGTAGCAGCAACAAAGCAGAAGATTGAAATAACGGAAAATGAAATGAAGAGTATTAAAAAGCAAAAAGACAATTATGGACAGGTTTTGAACAATATTATAATGTTAGCAGTTGATAGCGAAATGAAAAAATGGAGAATGCAAATATTATGGTTTATTCCTATAGTAATAGTTTCTGTTATTTTTTTACTACAACATATTATTATGAAAAATTCTCAATATAATTTGGTTACATATTTATATAAATTGGCTGGTGATGATAATGCAAGTTTATGGATAGTACAGGTTATAAGCGGAGGTTGTGGATTAACTTTAAGTTGTTGGGCATTAAAACAATGTTGGAATAGAATAAATACTAAATCATCACAATACAATAAAAAGAAACAGTTTATTGAGAAAAAATATAAGAGCAATAGTTTGAATGAGTTAGAAAAATAAGTTAGGAGATTTCCTAACTTATTTTTTGAGCAAAAACTATACATAGAGGTGGGTGACTATCTTAAATTGAGTAGTTATATAAATTGATATATTTATATAAGGTGCTTCTACCAAATCCTAGCATTTTAGCTAGTCCTGAAGAGGTCATATTGCTATAATGGCCATCTTTAAATTTAGTATATTCTCTAATAAAATCCTTAGGTAATTCTGATTTAGGCTTACCAAGAGTTTTTCCATTTGCTCTTGCAGCATCTAATCCTTGATTAATCCTAGATACAATTTTTTCGCGTTCTTGCTGTGCTATATGAGCCTTTATAGTTATTACAATGTCTATAACCATATCCATAAATACTGTTATCATTAGCTTTATTCTAATCAGACATATATGGCATATCTAATGCAATAACTCTGATCCCTCTAGCTTTTAAATCTTTTAGCTCCATTATTACGTTATCAGCATTTCTTCTAAGTCTATCTAAATCTGTGAGTACTAAAATATCATCATTTCTCAATTCGTTTTTTTATTTAGAATATTCTTCACGGTTTTCTGTATTTATAGTGCCACTAATACGTTCTTCTATTATTTGGTCAAAAATAAAATTATTTGCTTTAGCATATTGCTTTAAAGTAAGCAATTGTCTTTGAGTAGTTTGAGTGTTTTTAGTTGTTGAAATTCTAGCATATCCAAAAATCATTTTAATACCTCCGGAATGGTTATAATTTTCAAAAGTGTCTACGAAATCATATTTTTATTTCATAAACAATGTATACTTTAATTTTATCAAGAAATTCAAGAAAAATGTATAGAAAAAAGAAGTTAGAAAAGTGTACACGAAATCAAATGATTTATAGACATATACTAAAATAACGAAAGTATTAACACTTTTGTTTATGGAATCAGTTGATAAATAGATTGATTGAAAATATTATATTAAGTTATAGAAGAGTTCAATAAATGTAGCGATATTTAAGTTTGTATGTATATATAATTAAAATTATGGTAGAGAGTGAGTGGGAAGCAGTAAATAATTATTTGGTAGATCAAGAGAGAAAAGAGATGTAAGGAAAGTAAATGAAGTGTGATATTTGTAAAAGTAATGTTCTAGCAAAAGATACTGAAGTGTGCTACATATGCTCGAGAACAGTTTGCGCTTTATGTAGCTATAGTTTAGAAATTTGCGAATAATGTACAGGTGATGTGTATGAGTAAAAATATGCATCTATTAATTTTTTATTTTTAATTCTTTAGGAGATTATAAAAAGTCAACTTTGTGTATATATCTATGAAGTTAGAAAAAAGATTAACTAATGAGTAAAAGAATAAATTAATGATACTACATTTACAGTTCTATTATATTTAAATTTATAGCTGCTAAAATAGCAGCTATTATTTTGTTGAGTATAAATTAATAAAAAATAAGGAAATTACAGAGAATATAATACTAAAATATACTAGCAGCTAATAAAAATACTAATAAAGGTGTTGACGATTAAATTAGCTTAAGTTAGAATGCTATTAAAGCTATATGAACGTCAAAATAACTTATTAAAAAATTTAATTAGATATAACTTATAATATAATATTTGGAAGGAGAGCTGTAAAATGGATATTAAGATTAACAAAAATTTGAATGATTATGCTAATTTTGACCCAACAAAAGAATCACATCCAAGAAAGTTAGAAGATTTATGTGATGATATAGAAAAAGGGAATGTTGTATTACCTATTTTTCAAACCTATATTAGATGGCAAATAGAAAAGTCGATTGATTTACTAAATTTTCAATTAAGTGGAAAAGCTGCTGTTGCACCAATTTCAATGAATAGAATGCAGGAAGGAGAAGATGTAGGAACACAGATAACTTTTATTGAGAGAAAACAAGTTAATCAAAATGAAATAAAAGGTAAAGTATCTGTAATAGATGGTCAGCAACGTTTGACTTGTAATTATAAGGCATACTCTAATCATCCTGATTTTAAAAATATAGTTTTAGATTTATCATTAGGTAAGTTTGTATTAAATGTTGAAGCTTTAAAACCTAATCAAGTTCCAGTTGGGATACTATATAATAAAGATGCAAATGAGTTAGAAAAGTTTATATTAGAGCAAGAGCAACTTCAACCATTTAAAATCAGTGGTTTGCTAGGTAGAATAAGAAATAAGTTTTTATCATATTATTATACAATTAATTATGCTAATAACTTAAATGAAACAGAACAATTACAGTGGTTTGAAGTTCTTAACCTTGCAGGTACAAAAGTTACTGGAATCCAAGTTCAGTTGACAGAAATGTTAGTTAAAGGTGTTGATTATTATACTGAATATGCAAAAGTTTTTTTAGATAATTTAGAACAAGCTGGATTAGATAATCTTTTAATTCAAAGGCTATGTTAGCTAACTTTGTGATTAATTATATCTAAAATAGGCTATAATATAGGTATAGACTATATTTCAACTAATTTACAGAAAGGATACCTAATATTATGTCAAAAATAGATATAAAAGCTATGATAAAAGATTTAAAAAAGAATGAACTTACAGAGTTAATTTCAGTAGCACAAGAAGTATTAAGTACTTTATTTAATTCTTCTGAAATTAGAGATAATGTTAAAGAAAGTAGATTTTCTAAAGGATACGAGTGCCCAAAATGTCAATGTAAAGATGTAAATAAAAATGGGAAATCTAATGGAAGACAAAGATATATATGTAAACGTTGTCGTACAAGTTTTGATGAGTTTACTATGTCCCCATTCTCTAATACAAAATTAGGGTTAGATAAATGGCTAAAATACTGCGAATTAATGATATTAGGACTTTCTATAAGAAAATGTGCTGAAGAAGTAGGAGTAGGTGTTAAAACGTCTTTTTACATGCGTCATAGGATACTTGATGTAATCAATTTATCATTAAAAAATGATAAAGTTGAAGGTATAGTTGAAGTAGATGAATGCTTTATTAAGGAGTCTTTTAAAGGGAATCATTCTAAAAGTACTACATTTGTAATGCCTAGAAATCCTAGAAAAAGAGGTAAAGGTAAAAATGATAAGAAGAAAAGAGGAATATCAAAAGAGCAGATTTGCATAGAGACAGCAATTGATAGAAAAGGAAATATCCTTATGAGTGCTGTTTGTAATGGCAGAATTACAACAAATCAAATAATTAACTTCTTTGACAATAAAATATGTGAAGATGCTACTTTTTGCGTAGATTCACATAAATCATATATGGCAATAAAGGATAAGTTGAATATAGAGTTAAAGCAAGTTCCTAGGGGAAAATCAATGATAGATAGTGTTTATCATTTACAGCATATAAATGCTCTTCACAGTAGCTTTAAGAGATGGTTAATGACTTTTAATGGTGTATCCACAAAATATATCAATAATTATTTGGCTTGGTTTAAATTTCTACAACTAAGTAAGAAAAATAAAAAGAATGACCGAATTAAAGATATGCTAGTGAATGTAGCTACTAAGGATACTTATGTAACTAGAGCCACTATTAGAAATAGATTCATTGAGTTAATATAAAATAAGGAACTTTACTTAGAATTAATGAAACCATTTTATAATTGGAAAATAATTGAATACTTTGTATAATATAATTAAGTTCACAATTGTTATATAATGTGAAGTGAAGATATTATTAATATTATATATAAATAGAAATTTCTAGAGGTGATAAAGTGATTGGAATAAATGATGCTTGTGAAATATTGAGTTGGGCATATAATAATAATATAGAAATATGGTTAGATGGTGGTTGGGGGGTAGATGCTTTACTTGGAAAAGAAACACGTCAGCATAATGACATTGATTTATTTGTAGAAGAAAAAAACTATAATAAATTTATTGAAATAATTAAAAATAAAGGATTTAATGAAATTGTAGTGGAGTATACAAGTGAAGTGCATACTATTTGGTCTGATAATAAATTACGAATTATTGATTTACACATGTTTAAAGATAACTGTGATGGAACCATATGTTATGAAGGCGAAGTTTTTCAAAAAAATATATTCGATGGTGTTGGAAAAATAGGGAATATTATGGTTTCTTGTATAAATGCTAAAAATCAAGTCTTATTTCACTTAGGGTATGAATTTGGAGAAAGTGATATTCATGATGTAAAATTATTATGTAAAGAATTTAACATTCCGATACCTAAAGAATATGAAAATTTTTAAATTAGCGATAAATTATAATCTGTAGATTTAATAATATTACTATATCACGAAGAATTTATAATAAGTCATAAAAACAACCACATCTTATAATTCAATGTATTGAAAAGTCTAAGGCGTGGTTGTTTTTATGTCATATCTATCACGAAGATAGCTAACATAGCCAATTCAAAAGTCTACAGAATTGTCTATTCCTTTATCAATGTTGAATCCTGCTTATGAAGTTTTGGAAAAAAAGAAGCATAAATCAAACTTTTGTCCTATTCCATCAGACGTAAAACCATCTTTAATTAGCAAACAACCAGCAGAGAAAATAAGGGACTTATTTTATATTGCAATAAAAGGATTAAAGGATGCAATAGCATTCATCGAAGATAACAATATAACAGATCTACATCGTATAGATTATATCACATATTTAGCCGGTGCTTTTATGTATATTGGAAATAGAATCTTAGATAATAACGAGAAAAGTCGTTTAATAGAATGGGTTAATAATACTGATTTTACGGATAAAGGTAACAGTGAAAGGCGAGATATTTTTGAATCATTAATTGATAAATATACTTTCTAAGTAAATAATTAGAATACTTGCTTAACTGATTATAATTACTAGTTAAAAGAGAAGAAATTTAAATGTTGGTTATTAATTAAACACTGGGTCTTTGAACTACCTCCTATCTAAATGACAAGGGGCAGTTCTTAATACCTAGTGTTTTTTGTAATAAAAATATTATAAAGTGGAATAGGTTTTACTAGGTAAAAAGTGTTTATGAATATAGAGGTAATGTAGACGGAGACAAAAATAGCTAAATTTAAGTAGAAATGTTTATTAAATCAACTGATTTGAAGATTTATAAAAAATTGTTCAACAAGTGAAACAGATAAAAATTAATAAGGATAGAACCAGAAGAATTTCATAATTAGATAAATATTAAATTGATGTTATAATT
>NZ_JAJNOS010000023.1:0-42298 GCF_021044725.1 Clostridium sp. NSJ-145 | reverse complement strand
ACCTCCTATTTGTCGTGTCAAAAAACTTGTTCATTTAGAAATAATTTCATATAAATATATGAATAAAAAATAAAAAGACCGTCTACTGAAATGATTTTAAAAATCATTTCAGAGACAGCCCCTTTTATATTAGTTACTTTCTCATAATCTTGTTAATTGACTCTTCATTTAAATTCTTAATAACTTCTACAGCTAAAGATACAGATGCTTCAATATCTTCCTTTGCGCAGTAATTATAATGACTATGAACATATCTTGATGGAATTCCTAAAACTAAACAAGGAACTGCCTTATTTCCTAAACTTATCTTAGCTGCATCTGTTGAGCCACCACGTCTAACTGCATTTTGATATTTTATAGAATTTTTATCTGCAATATCTTCTGCATATCTTATAAATAAAGGATTTGCTATATATCCTTGATCTAAATTTCTAATTTGAGTACCTTTTTTTAATGCTCCTTGAGATATATTTTTTGAATAATATAAATCATCTGCTGGTGAGCCTTCAAAAACAATTGCTAAATCAGGATTAACTACCTTAGTTGTTATTTGAGCCCCACGAATACCAACCTCTTCTTGTGCTGCAAAAGCACCTACTACATCTACTTCTAAATCTATAATATCTGCTAAAGCCTTTAATGTTTGAATAATACAGAAACACCCTACCCTATTATCAAAAGCCTTTCCAAAACATACACCAGTTTTTTCATTAAAATCAAATTCTACATTTGGTGCTACTGGGTCTCCAACCTTAATTTTAAATATATCTATAACTTCTTCCTTACTACTTGCCCCAACATCAATAAATATATCCTCAATTTCTAATGCATTGCTAGATTTTTCAGCTGCAGTCATAAAATGTGATGGCTTAGAAGTTGTAATACCCCTTATTAATTCACCATCTCTATTTTTTATATAAACAGTATGTGCAGGAATAGTAGTGTTATGCCATCCCCCAAGCTTTACTATACTTAATAACCCATTATCATTTATAGCTTGTACCATAAATCCAACTTCATCAGTATGGGCATCTAACATTACTGTTATCTTTTTGCCACTATTATTTTTTAACTTAGCAAAAACATTATTCATAGCATCATTTTCTACTATCATATCTTTACAATGCTTTTTTATAACCTCTACAACATCATCTTCAAAGCCTGATGGTCCAAATGCATCAGATAATTCTTTTAATACATTTAAATTAATCATTATTTATCCCCCCAAAGTTGCTTTTGCACCCTTTAAAATTAATCCTTATTATTTTCTTAAATTAAATATTTACTATTTAATTTAGATTAATAGATATTAATTATTTTTCTTCTTTAACTTCAGTTTTTGGTTCTGTTAATACAGCCTTACTAGATATTAACTTTTTACACTCATTGCAAAAGTATCCAGTTGAACCACAGCCTCTTATACATTCTATAACCTTACCACAATCTGGACAATAATATGTCATATTAATCACCTCTCTCACTTATATTAAAATTAGCTATAATTTAATATAAATCCCCTTAATTTTACATTACCATATTTTTATTAAATTTCAACATTTTTAATGTCATCTCATTTAGTAAAATTTAGTATAAATCTATATATTCTGTATAAAATATATTTATTACGAATTAATTTTAATACTAAAGTGGATTTCATACTATTGAAAGGAAGGTCGTCTAAATGGTAGATTTTAAAAATAGTAGGACTAAAGAAAATTTAATGAGAGCTTTTGCTGGTGAGAGTCAAGCAAGAAACAGATATACTTTTGCTGCAGATGCTGCTAAAAAAGAAGGTTATCAAATTTTACATGACTTATTTATCTATACTGCAAATCAAGAAAAAGCTCATGCTTGGCAGTTTATGAAAAAGCTTAAAGAGCTTTCTGGTCAAGAAATAGAAATAACAGCTACATATCCAGCTGAAGTTGAAAGCAGTACTTTAACATTATTAAAATCAGCAGCAAAACATGAATCTGCTGAACATGATGAAATCTATAAATCTTTTGCAGGAACAGCAAAAGAGGAAGGTTTCATGGATATATATACTTTATTTAATAATATTGCATCAGTTGAAAAAGTTCATTCAGAAAGATTTAATAATTATGCTACTATGCTTGAAAATGGTTCCTTATTTAAAGCAACTAATAAGCTTCAATGGATGTGTACAAATTGCGGATATATTTATGAAGGTGAAAGTGCACCTGCTAAATGTCCTGTATGCGAATACACTCAAGATTATTATATAAGATTTAATGAAAGCCCATTTGAAAAGTAAATAAAATTTAAAATGCTATAGAGTAACATTCATAATCTTAGTTACCCTATAGCATCTTTTATTTTAAAATATTTTTAAGTTGTCTATTTAATAGAAATACATTATCTATTTCATTTATATTTTCATCATAGTATTTAATTTCTGCACCTGTTATATAACCAACTGTATCTCTATCAAGTACACTACCTTGAATTTTTAATAATTCTTCCTCATTCATAGGTAGGTCTACAATTTTTGTTTCATTATCTCTAGTACATACTATCTTTACTTTCATATATATCATACTCCTTATAAAGTTAGTATGCTTCAATAAATAATCTTTATTTAAACTACTTCTTTATAGTCTAATTGTTTTTTATCAATATTCTTATCTAGCGACTTTAAGAATAATGTAACAAATGTCATAGAAATAATCATTCCTATTCCATCTGCAATAGGTGCTGCCCAAAGTATCCCTGTAATCTCCATTTTAATTGGAAGCAATATTACAAGTGGTACAAAGCAAACAATATCTCTAGTTAATGAAATAATTGCTGCTTTAGCTGGTTGGCCAACTGCTTGGAAGAAAATTGATGTCATTTTTATTGTACAAGTAAAAGTAACTAAAGAAAGGAAAATACGGAAAGTCATCTTAGCAAACTCATTATACAACTCTGACTCAGCGCCAAACATTCCAATTATAACTTGTGGACAAAGTTCAAAAATAAGTGTAGCTATAATTCCTACGATTAATGTAGAAATGAATATTATCTTATAAGCTTCTTTTACTCTATTATATTTTTTTGCGCCATAGTTGTATCCAAGAATAGGTTGTCCTCCAAGAACTATACCAACAACAATATTAATAACTATAGTAAATACTTTCATTGCAATACCGATAACTGCAATAGGAATATCTTGACCATACTTAGACACTGACCCATACTTAACAAGCATGATGTTACATACTAATGATATTATAACTATAGACATTTGTGTAATAAAAGTAGATGCCCCTAATTTGATAACATTACTAAATATACCGAAATTCATTTTAAAGCTTTCTAACTTTAATTTGAATGTTTTTGTCTTAAAGAAATAGCTTGCTGAAATTATAAATGAAATTATTTGTCCTATAATAGTTGCGTATGCTGCCCCTTTAATTCCCCATTTAAACACAAAAATAAAGATTGGATCTAAAATGATATTTATAATAGCTCCAACAAGCATAGACGCCATTGAGTATGCAGAGCTTCCATCTGCACGAATAATTGCATTCATCATATTCATAAGCATATATATAGGAATTGCTGCAAGTATTATAACAAAATATTCTCTAGCTAATCCTATGCTTGCACTAGATGCACCAAAAGCAAATAATATTTCATCCTTAAACATAAAACCTATGGCTACAAAAATTAAACTTATAACAAATGTAGCGGTAATACTATTACCTATGCTTTTATGAACATCCTTTGTATCCTTCTTTCCCTGACATATACTTAAATAAGCTGCTGCACCATCTCCAAAACACCATGCAAAAGCAACTGCTATAATAGTAATTGGGAATACTATAGTTGTTGCTGCATTTCCTAAATACCCCATCTCACTATTACCAATAAATATTTGATCTACGATATTATATAATGAACTGATAAGTAATGATAAAATACATGGAACAGAAAATTTTAATAATAATTTTGAAATTTTCTCTTCACCTAAAAACTTACTCTCTTCTGATTTTTTCATTTGAACCTCCTAAATTACATAACTGGAGTCTTTTTTAGAAAAGCTACCTGAAACTTATTTTGGCAAAAAAAAATATGCGTAGAATCCTGTCCGAATTCTACGCATTTCTGCTGTCGACTTTATAAACATTATCATAAAATTTAAATATATGTCAAGAAAGTTTTTTTAAGAAATTTATGCTAACTCTCTTACATTCCATTTAATAAACAGCATAAGTGCAATGTTTAATATAGCTGTTATACCTAAGATTATACTTATATGTATTCCCATATCTATTACTTGTCCAAATAGTAATTGCCCTGGCGCAACACTTATAGTTGCTACTGCTGTTGAAAAGGCTGATACACGTCCAAGCATATCGCTTCTTACTTCTTTTTGTATAAATGTTAAAGTAAGTACATTTGATAATGCTAAAGATAGCATTATTGCCATACCCCCAAATGCAAAAAGTCCAGCTAAAGCATAATTATTTATTTTCATTACTCCTAATGTTGCCATTAATATAACACCTATTATCATAGGGAAATATGTATAATGAACTTTTTTCATTGAGAACATTTTTGGCTTAACACTTATAAGGAATCCTCCTAGTATCATACCTAACACACACAGTCCTTCTACTATTCCATAAACCTGTGATGAAAGTCCTAATAATATATTTATAAAATATGGTGCAACTATTGATAATATTGGCACTAAGAAAATATTACAAAATGCATAAGAAGCTATAATTCCTAATATGATTTTCTTTTCTTTCTTTAAGTAAATAAAGCTATTTTTCATATCCACAAATGATTTTTTTACAAAACCCATAGATATTACTTTATCATCTTTATCGCAAGCTACTTCTTCAACTTTAACTACATCTGGTATATCTAAGAATAATTCCATTACTGCTGATGCTAAGAAACTTACTGCATTTATTATTACTATAAGCTTTATCCCAACAAATCCATAAAGTAACCCTGCCAATATAGGGCCTACAAAATTTACTATTGAACTTACTTGATTTATTATCCCATTTGCTGAAGTTAGCTTTTCCTCTTCTACAATTTGAGGAATTGAAGAAGTTACTGCTGGTCCATATAATGTATAGCAGATTGATAGTATAAACATAACTGTTCCAACTATAAGTTCGCTATCTCTTCCTCTAAGTAATATAAAGGCATATCCTCCAATCAATACTGAGCAGAAAAAATCTAAGTATACCATTATCTTTTTCCTATTTACATTGTCTGAAAGTCTTCCAGCAATAGGTGCACATAAGATATAGGGTATAGTTGATATAGCTAATATCCTAGAAAAAGCAGCTGTACTTCCTGTAAATTCTAACAAGTATAAGGACATACTAAATCTTTGAATAGCATTACCAAAGAGAGATATAATCTGCCCTAGTACTATAATTATAAAGTTTTTATTTTTCATTTATCCCCCTAAAAAGTTCATAATCTATGCATATTGGGTATTCTTTATTTTCACTTTCTGTAAGTTTTGCATCTATACCGTAAATCTTTTTCAAGTTTTCTTTATTAATAACTTCTAAAGGTCTTCCTTGGCAAACAGTCTTTCCTTTTTTAAGACCTATTATGTTATCTGCAAATCTACAAGCATTGTTAAGCTCATGAAGAACTATGACTACTGTAATCTTTTTTTCTTTATTAAGCTTTTGAAGCACTTCTAAAACCTCAAGCTGATAAGACATATCTAAATAAGTTGTAGGTTCATCAAGCATTATAATCTCTGTTTCTTGAGCAAGGGTCATAGCTATCCAAGCTCTTTGTCTCTGTCCACCTGATAAATTTTCAACTTCTCTATCTGCAAATTCACTAAGTCCAGTTTCTTTTATTGCCCAGTCAATAACTTCTTTATCATGGCTATTAAGTCCACCTATCATTTTTTGATGAGGGAATCTTCCAAAGGCTACAAGTTCTCTTACTGTAAGACCGCTTGGACAAACTGGTCCTTGAGGAAGAAATGCAACTTCTTTTGCTATATCCTTTTCCTTAACCTTTTTTATATTTTTATTATTTATGAAAATATCACCTGCTTTAGGCTTATTAATTCTTGATATAGTTTTTAGGAGTGTTGATTTTCCGCATCCATTTGCTCCAATTATTATACTTATCTTTCCCTTTGGTATAGATAAATCCATATCTTGAATTATAGTATTATTTTCATAAGATACTGTTAAATTCTTTACACTAATAGCTTCCATAATTATTTCTCCTTCATCATTAAATAAATAAAATATGGTACTCCAAATATTGATACTGTTATTCCCACTGGAATTTCAATTGGAGAAAATAAATTTCTTGAAACCGCATCAGCAAGAAGAATTATTATAACGCTTATCACCGCTGAAATTACAACGAAATTCTTATGATAAGGCCCAACTAACTTCTTTGCAATATGAGGAGATATAAGTCCTAAAAATCCAATATTTCCTGCAAAGGCTGTTGCTACTCCTGCTAAAATAACTGCAAAGCTTAAAAACTTCTTTCTTTCTTTTTCTAAGTTTAATCCTAAAGATATCCCAATCTCATCTGAAAGATTTAAAACATCTAATTTTTTATGGTTTAGTAAAACTACTACAAACATTAAAAGTACTATTGGGATTATTACCTTTGCATAGCTCCATCCTGAACCCCAAAGACTTCCTGATGTCCATACTAATACCTTATTATAATCTCCAACTCCACCTCTAAAAGTAAAGAAAGTTATAAAAGCATTAAGTCCTGCATTTAATCCAATACCTATTAATAAAAGTCTTTTTGGTCTTATTCCTTTTCTGCTTGATAACATATATATCATAAAGGCTGCAATACCTGCCCCTATTACTGCCATAATAGGTAATACAAATATTGAAAGTCCTCCAAGCTCACTATAATAATTAGCAGTTTGATAAGTGATAAATAATATTGCTGCTACTGATGCTCCTGCATTTATACCTATTATCCCTGTATCCGCTAAATCATTCTTAGTTATAGTTTGAAGTATCGCTCCTGCTGTTGATAATGCAACTGCTACTGATATTCCTACTAACATTCTAGGCAGTCTTATACTTAATATAGCTGTATTTTGAAGCTTAGTTCCATTTCCAAGAAGAGTATTTATAACCTCTAATGGTGAAACCTTATATGTACCCCAGCATAATGTAACTGCAAAGGAGATAACTAATAACGCTAATAAAATTAATAAAGTTATTTTGTATTTTCTTTTTTTCATTATCCCCTCTCCTTTCTAGCTATTGCTATGAAAAATGGTATTCCAATTAATGCTGTAAATACTCCAATTGGAGTTTCATACGGATTAAATAACATTCTAGCTGCAATATCTGCATAAGTTAAAAGAACTGCTCCAAGTAAAAATGAACATGGAATATTTCTTCTATAATCTTCACCTAATAATTTTCTAACTATCTGTGGAACTATAAGTCCAACAAAGGCTATATTTTTACCTACTGCTACTGCTGCCGCACACATTGGTATCATAACCATAAGAGTCATAAACCTTATTTTCTCTGGATTTTGACCAAGACCAATAGCTACATCGTCACCAAGATTTAAAATATTTATCTTTGGTGATAAAACACAAGCTATAATAAGACCTATAATTCCTACAAAAAATACTAATCTAAAATCTGCCCAACTAGCATTTCTGAATCCTCCAGACACCCAGAAACCTATCATTTGAGATTGGTTTGATAAAAGTCCTATAACTGTAGTTAATGAAATAAAAAAGGTACTCATAGCTGTTCCTGCTAAAAGTATTTTTGCAATAGAATTATTATTGGCTTTTTTTGATATAAATCCTAAGACTATAATTCCAGTTATAAGTGCTCCTATAAAAGAAGCTATCATTACATTAGTTGTAGTTATTGCAATACCTGCTGCATAAAAAATAGCTATTACTAAAGTTGCTCCTTGGCTAACCCCTAATATTGATGGTTCAGCTATTGGGTTTCTTGTAACTCCTTGAATCATAGCACCTGTTACTCCTAATATCCCTCCTGTTAATAATACAGAAAGAGCTCTTGGAATACGTACATCTCTAACAAGCATTTTTTCTAAAGTTTCACTATAATTAAAGATACTGTCAAAAATGTCCGTAAAAGTAATATGGACGGATCCTAGCCTTACAGCCAGAACCAGTCCTCCTACTAAAAGTAACAAACTACAAATCACAAAGATTATTGTACGCTTCTTACTTTGTTCCATTTAACATTTCACCTATTTCATCTACTAATAATTCTCTTCCGATTGAGCTATATCCTTGGTTAAAGTATGGTGATGAATCTAATACTACTACATGACCTTCTTTAACTGCAGGTAAGCTGTTCCATATTGCATTTGATTCAAGCTGAGCTAAATCTTCAGCAGTTGCTATTAAGAATATATAATCAGCTTTGATTGATGCTAATCCTTCATAAGTTACAACTGGTAAGCTTATATCAGTTTGTTCTGGCATTCCTTCTGGTTTTGCAAGTCCCATATCGTTGTATAATACATCACCAAAACCTGCACCATCAAAGATAAAGAATTGTCCACCACTTGCTAAGAATGAAAGATAAGTTGTATCTTCACCGTATTCTGCTTTAATCTTATCTCCAGCTTCCTTAGCTTTAGTTTCGTAATTTGCTATCCACTCATTTGCAACATCTTCTTTATTGAATACTTCTGCTAAAGCTTTAACATCATCTTTCCAGTTTAAAGCTTCTAATTGAATCATAACTGTTGGAGCAATCTCACTTAATTGGTCATACATCTTCTCTTGAACTGTTGATATAACTATTAAGTCTGGGTTTAAGTTCATAACTGCTTCTACGTCCATAGTATCTTGCATGCTGTAACCTAAAATCTCTGCACCTTTTAATGTTTCTTCTAAGTATGCTGGGAATTTAGTATAATCATAAGCATCACTATTTGCAGTTCCTATAACCTTATATCCTAAAATTGATAAAATATCACTGTTTCCGCTTAAGTCTACTATTCTTTGAGGATCTGCTGGTATTTCTACTTCTCCTCTTACATCTGTAACTGTTACAGTATTTTCTGATACGTTATTAGCTCCATCTTCTGTTTTAGCTCCACATCCCATGAACATTAAAGCTGTAACACAAGAAACTACTAACGTCTTTAATAAATTCTTTTTCATAATTTACCTCCGTATATATTTAAGTCTAACTTTTTATTTCTCTTTCGTCTGAGATGATTGTATATGATATTCATTCTCAATTTCAACTGTTGCACCCAATTTGATAATTTTATCATCTATTATAATTATTTTTGTATCATACTAATTTATAAAGTAAATATGTATTTTTTATCGTAAATCTGATTAATTACTACTATTATTCCCAAATATACATAAATAATGGCATCTTCAAGAAATACTAAATAATTTTATTTGCCTGTTAAATACCATTATGTTTATAATATTTAAAAAGTTAAAAATTATATAACTTATACAATTTATACAAAGGATTGATAATCTATGATTTCGATTTGTAAAACAACTAAGGAATTTCAAAGCAGAGTTTTAGACAAAATAACATTTAGCCCATATCCTAAAGAAAATTGCATTATATATAAGAATGAATCTAGACCAGAACTAGGATATTTTATTAAATATAGCCGAGAAGATTATTATGATTTTGGAGTTGGTGATTATACAATTCCATCAGATTTTTCTCTCTCCTTTGACCATGAAGAAGAATTAATGCGTTTTGGCACAGTTTATACTGGAGAAACTAAATTTAAAATAGAAAATAATCCAGTTTCTTCTTTTAGCCCATCATCCTTTTTCGTAGTTGAAAAAACACTTAAAGGAAATCAAGTTTGGAGTAAAGGACAACATTTTCATGGGGCAGAAATAACAATTCATAAAAAATATTTTGATGAAGTAATAAAGCCAAATTTTAAAAATATCATAGATTTTGATTATTTCATAACCAACTATACCTACAACTATCTCCCTCTTGAAATAGCCTCAATTATACAGCATTTAAGGAGTTTAGCTGAAGTTGAGCGTTTAACCCCTATATATTTAGAAAGTAAAATTTTAGAATCTATTTCATTGATTAATGATGAAATTAATTCATCTCCTAATAATGCCTTTACTAATCAATTAAATTACGGAGAAATTAAAATAGGAAAAGATAGATATATCACATTAACAGCTTCAGACGCTAATGCAATAAAAGAGGCTTATGATATTTTGACAAAGGAAGCTTGTAATCCTCCGACTATCAAAAGCTTAAGCAAGAGAGTATTTCTAAATGAGCAGAAACTAAAGGCTGGATTTTCAGCTAAATACCATATGTCTATTAGCCAATATACTAATTCCATAAGAATGACAATGGCAGAAAATTTATTATCTACAACAGAATTAAGTATTGATGAAATTTCAAAAATGATTGGATATAATTATAGCGGTAATTTTATAAAAATGTTTAAAAAGACTCATGGAAAAACACCTCTAGATTTTAGAAAAGGTAAAAAATAATATACAAAAAAGGTTGTAGTTAAAACTACAACCTTATAAATTCAAAACTATCTTCTGTTGTTTTGTTCTTTCTTTGCTCTTCTGCAAGGTATGCATCTTGTTGGCTCGTTAGTGAATCCTTTTTCTTTGTAGAATTCTTGTTCTCCTACTGTAAATACGAATTCAGCTCCGCAATCTCTGCATGTTAAAGTCTTATCTGTCATATTTGTTCCTCCTAAATTTAAAGAATTTAAATCGATATAATAATCTCTAATTTACGAGAAACTATTTACCTGAATTAACTCTTATTGTTAGCATTTACGCTACTCATTAATAGTAACACACTTTCTTATTTATTACAACAAATATAATTTTAAAATTTATTTTATTTATTTCCAATACATCTCAAACATACTGATATCCTCTTTTATCGGCTAATTGAAAATAATTTTTTTCTTTATTTTCATAGTGAATTATATTATTTTGTAATATTAAAATCTTAGTTTTGATATAATATTTTTAACAAAAATTTTTGGAGGCTATTATGAAATTTCATGAAAAGACTATCAAAGAAACTCACATATATACAGGAAATTATCTAGAAATAAATAATGTTGAAGTTGAATTGCCCAACGGAAAAACATCTAATAGGGATATTATTAAACATCCAGGTGCATGTGCTATAATTCCGTTTTTAGATAAAGAAACTGTTTTATTAGTTGAACAATTTAGAAAACCATTAGAAAAAACTATACTAGAAATTCCTGCTGGAAAACTTGATAAAAACGAAGATCCTTTAAATTGCGCCCACAGAGAATTAGAAGAAGAAACAGGCTATAAAGCTAGCTCTATTACATATCTTGGTTCTATAGCTACAGCCCCTGGTTTCTGCGATGAAATTATTCACTTATATAAAGCTGAAAACTTATCATTAGGTACAAAATGCTGTGATGAAGATGAGTTTACATCAATTAAAACTTTTTCTTTAGATGAAGTAAAGGCAATGGTAAAATCCGGTGAAATAATAGATACAAAAACTATAAGTATACTTGCATACTTATAATAAATAAAGTGCCAATAGATATTTTGTTATACTTATCTATTAGCACTTATAATTTATAAATTCCCTTTAATTTTTAATTAGTATAATTTAAATAATCTTAAGAATTTTTGTAACATATTAAGATTTTCTTCTACTTGAATTTTCTCTTCTGTAACAGTAGCCTTTTCTACTCCTGTTGTCTTTATTACAAATTGCACTGACTCAACATTAGTATTTTTTTCTGATACAAATGATACAACTTCTGAATCTGATCCTGTGAACTTTTCTAGCATAGAATCAATTTGTTCATCCACTTCATCTTGTAATCCACTTGTTTCTTTAGAAAATTCTCCTGTTCCTTCTGCCATAGTCTTTGTTCCATTATAAAGTTCTGATGTTCCATTTACTAAATCAAGTGCTCCATTGCATATTTGATTGTATCCCATAGTTATACTATTTACAGCATTTGTGTATTCATTAATTCCTGAATCTAATGTGCTATAATTTTCAGTAAGCAGATTTATTCCATTCTTTAAATCATTCATATTTACTAATAGGTTTCCTAATGATGATACAAGGTTTTGTATACTTGCATCAAATACTTCATAGTTTTGTTGTAATGCAGTTACTCCTGTCATAAGCTCTCCGCTTTCACTGTCTAAAGCTGAATCTATTCCACCTATTAAAGCTTGGCTTCCTTGTATATAAGCAACATCTGCACTTAAAAGTGCTTCAACTGATATAAGTTTTCCTGCTGTTGTAACATAATTAACTACTGCATTAGTATCTCCTGAAGCATATTGATTAAATAAAGCTACTGCTTCTGTATCACCTGAAGCTACTAGTTGTCCAAGGCTAGCTTGTACTCCCTCTATTCCTCCATTTACATAAGCACTATAAAGATTTCTTTGTGTATCTGTTATTCCTAAAGCAGCAATAGCATTATTATGGCTATTTATAAAATCATTTATATCTGTTAATCCATTTTGTGATAATACTCCATAGTATGTATCTATTGATCCATCTATAGACTGAAGTCCTCCTACAAGCATAGCTATTCCATTTTTTATTTGTGCAGAAGCATCGCTTAATTTTGTAATCTCACCAGAAGAAATAGTAACTCCACTTAAAGCTGAATCTATAGTTTCTAAGGCAGTTTTTACTTCAGAAGAACCATTTGTTAAAGATGATGATTTTCCATTTAAAGTATTTAAAGCTTCATTAATTGTATTTATTCCATCATTTAATTTCCCTGCTCCACTATTAAGGGTTTCTGCTCCGTCATTTAGGTCCTTAGCGCCATTATCTAATTCGCTTACTGCATCTTGTAATTCTGTTATCTTATCTGAAAGGTTGCTAGTATCAACATTCTCCTTACTAATACCAAGATTTAATTTAATCCCATTTATATCAATCCCATCCATTTCAAAATCAGTTACATCTGCTGATATTTTAATATCTTTTTCGTTGCCTGGCATCACTGTGTAAGTAAGCTGTTTTAAATCACCAGCATTAGCTACCGTAGCACCTTCACTTACAATATTTTTGCATATATTTGTATCTAACTTAACTGTAGATTGTAATGCATAACTTTCAAAAAATCCTTCTTTTGCCTTAGTATTTTCTGTAATGTTAATTTCTATCGTAAGCTTTCCACTCATTCCTGCAATTTCTTCTGGTGAATACTCTTTTCCATCCATCTTATAAGTGATATCTATATTCCACGGTATTTCTGCATTTTCCATAATACCTTCATAATATAGCTTATCTTTAGAACTTTTTATTTTTATTACTCCTGAATCATAATTAATTTCATCATTTGTATTCATATTTCTTACTTCTATATAATTTCCATAATCAGTTATATCACTATCATTAAATATATTAACAACGTAAGTTCCAAGTAAATCACCATCAGAATTTAAATTTACATATACTACTTCTTCTTTATTACTAGCTATTGAAGCTGCTTGTACAACAGTTGGTAATATATTTGAAATTACAAATAGAGATGTCACAACACCAGCTGCAGTTCTTTTTACTACTTTATTATTATCCATTTATATCAACCCTTCCTTTATATCTAATCCTTCAGCTTTTTTAATCTTATTCTTTTTAACAACTACACCATCAAAAATATATAACAAGCCTGGTATAACATATATTACAATTACTAATGAACATATTGTTCCTTTTCCAAGAAGTCTTCCAAGCTGTGCTAGTAATTGATGGGTTGTCATATATCCAAGTAAAAGTCCTACAGCTGTCAATACTGTACCTGAAGTAAGTATTGAAACCATTGATACTGATACTGTCTTTACTACAGACTCTTTTTTATTAAATTCTTTTCTAAAATCTAGATATCTTTCAGTCATTAATATTGCATAATCTACTGTAGCTCCCAATTGAACTGAGCTTATAATTAAGTAAGCAATATAAAATAATGGTGTATTCATATAGTAAGGTATTGAAAGATTAAACCAAATCGCTGTTTCAATAGCTAAAACTAAAATTATTGGAACAGATATGGACTTCATTGTAATTGCTAATACTAGAAAAACTGCTCCTATTGCTAGTAAATTAACACTAACCATATCTGCTGTTACTGTATCCATTAGATCATAAGTGCTTACAGTACTACCTGCTAAATAATATTTATCTCCATAATATTCTTTTGCAATATTTCTAATTTCCTCTACTAACTTAAAAGCTTCTTCTCCTTCATAATCACTTTTAACTGTAATGACCATCCTACTATAATTATCACTTATTAATTTAGATAAAGTATCTTCATCTAAATATTCCATAGGAACTTCTGCACCAGCTTTATCTACATAAGATATTATAGAGCTTACCTCTTTAACTTCCTTAAGTCTTTCTGATAATTTTTCCTCAGTCTCAAAATCACCTCTAGGTACCATTAATACAAAGTTATTTGACTTGCCAAAAGTATCTTCTATCAACTTTGTATCTCGTCCTAATTTAGTATCTTCTCCAAATATCTTAGAAGCTCCATAATAATAGTCATTATTTATAGATGCTAAATAAGAAGGTACAATTACAATTGCAAATAAAATAGAAAATGGTATCATAATCTTTCTTACTACCTTAGCAAATCCATTGAAACTAGGCATAAAGTTTCTATGCTCCCCTTTATCAATTAGCTTACTGCAATATAAAATTAATCCTGGAGTAAAAATAAACACTGTTATTAAGCTTAAAGCTATTCCCTTAGCTAATGCAAATCCAAGGTCTGGACCTAATTTAAATTGCATTACTGTAAGAGCTAAGAATCCAATTACAGTAGTTAATCCACTAGATAAAATTGAACCTGTAGATTTGCATAACGCTTGTACCATAGCCTCTTTATTATCTAATTCTTCTTTTCGTATCTCTTTATATCGATGTAATAAAAATACAGAATAATCTAGTGATACCGCTAACTGCAATATATTTCCTGCTGCATTAGTTACAAAAGATATTTCTCCAAAAATCAAGTTTGTACCAGAATTTATCATAATCGCTACACCTATTGATAATAGTAATATGATAGGTTCAAACCATGATGTTGTAGTAACTAATAGAACTAATAAGGTAAACGGTACTGCTATCATCACTATTCTACCAATTTCCTTTGTAGTAGATTCTGTTGCAACGACTGTATCCACTACTGTTCCTGAAAATGCATTATCATCACCAATCAAATCCCTTATCTCATTTACAGCCTCTATTCTTTTACTTTCATCTACAGTTACAGTAAATAAGGCATTCCCATCAATGTAATAATCGCTAATTATATCTTTATCTATAGTATCTAATGGCTCTTTTATATTAGCTACATCATCTAACCACATAACTTCATCAACACCATCAATAGCTTCAAGTTTATCTTTAATATCAATAGCTTCAGGTATAGTAACATTAGATACCATTATCCTTCCATTAGGTATTCCACCCTTGAACTCATTCTCCATTACATTTAGAGATACTGTTGATGATGTATCATCTGGAAGGTAATCGTTCATGTCATAATTAACAGAAACCAATGGCTTACATAAAGCTGAAAATATCATTACTATAAAAAAGACTATTAAAATTAATCTTTTATGCTTTACAACTCCTCTAAAAAACTTTTCCTTCATTTATTGCTCCATCCCCTTTTTAAATAGCCTAATTATTAGACACTGTGTTGATTTATTAGTCCATTTAGATTATAATAGACTAAAATTTCCATATCAATAATCAATATTTTTGAAAATGTTAAAAACTAGACTTCCTTTTGTAACTCTGAATATTATTAGACAGATTTTAAAAATGTGTCTATTTTTAATAACCATTTTTCATACATGATATTGAAATAAATCTTAGGAGGATATCTATGGAACAGAAATCTACTGATAGGCGTATCAGAAAGACTAAAAATGCCTTAAAAGATGGACTTATTGAACTTATGTTGGAAAAAAGTATAAATGATATTACAGTTAGAGAACTTACAGAAAAAGTTGATTTAAATAGAGGAACATTCTACTTGCATTACAAAGATATTTTTGATTTGCTAGAAAAAATTGAAGAAGAATTATTTGAGGAATTTAATAAAATTATGGATGCTCATTCTCCAGATAAACTTGATGGCCGTCCTCTTCCACTTTTAGAAGATATTTTTATGTTTTTAAAAGATAATGCTTCCATGACAACAGTATTATTAGGTCGTACTGGAGATATTGCTTTTGTTAATAAAATAAAAGATATTATACGAAAAAACTGTTTTACTTCATGGAGTGCCTTTTTTAACTCTGAAAACATGAATAACTTTGATTATTTTTATACTTATATTCTTTCAGGATGTTTAGGATTATTTGAGGCCTGGTTAAATAATGGACTAAAGGAATCACCACATGAAATAGCATTATTAACAGAATCTTTTATACTTCATGGATTTCAAACTTTAAAATAGAATCTTTATCTTATCTTGCTGATAAATAAAGTTACAAATAATTAAAAAAATCTAGCACTTTAGTTGTTAAACTTTTGTGCTAGATTTTATTTCTAACTAAATTTCATTTTAGTAAGCTGTATAACCACCATCACTCATAATGATAGAGCCAGTTATATGAGCTGCTTCTTCACTTGCTATATAAAGAATAGTTGCTGCTTGCTCTTCAGGAGTTGCTGAACGTTTTTGTAATGTTTCAGTTTTTCCACCTATCATAGTTTCTGATTTTGCTTCCTCTAAAGATTTTCCTTGAGCCATAGCTGTTCCAAGCTTAACTTTAATCTCTTGAGCACTTCTATCATTTAATGGTGTTGCTGTAACTGCTGGAGAAACTGAATTACAACGTATGTTGAATTTAGCCAAATCATTAGCTACAGCTTTAGTTAATCCATTAAGCGCATGCTTAGATGTAACATAAGCACTTGCTCTATAAAAACCTGTAGTTCCTGCCACTGATGATACATTTACTATAGAACCACCTTGTTTATGGTTCAACATATTTTTAACTTCTTCTCTACAACAATAAAATGCTGAATTTAAATTTGTATTTATAACTCTTGACCATTCTTCTGTAGATAGCTCATCAATTCTTTCTCCATGTCCTACAACTCCAGCATTATTGATAGCAACATGTAATTCTCCTACTTCATTGTTTATTATATTAAATAAGCTTGTAACTTCATCTTCTCTACTAACATCAGCTTTTATAAATCTTGCTTTACCACCATTTTGAACTATTTCAGAAAGTACAGCTTGTGCTCTTTCTTCGTTACGTCCTACTATAATTACAAATGCACCTTCTTTTGCCGCTCTAATACAAACAGCCTTACCTATACCAGATGTTCCTCCAGTTACAAGCATATTTTTTCCTTCAAACCTACCTTCAAAATAATCTCTCATTTTAAACATCTCCCTTTTTGTATTATTTACATAGCAATTATAACATATATTACATTATTTTCCTTTAGCGTTTTATCAAATATTTTTGATTATTTTTATTATTTTTTTACTATTCTCTTAATTTAATCGTAAAATACCTGGTAATTTATTATATTTCAATAAAACCATTTACAAACTTTGTCGAATATTGTATTCTTGTAACCGTAATCAAAAAATAAAAAATACTTATTACTATACGGAAAGGATGTTTATTGTGTCTAATATCGGAATATTTGACGTTTTAGGACCAATTATGATAGGTCCATCATCATCACACACAGCTGGTGCAGCAAGACTTGGTAAAATAGCTAGAACAATTGTAAATAAGCCTATCAAAGATGTTACTTTTTTACTGCATGGCTCTTTTAAAGAAACTTACAAAGGACATGGAACAGACCGTGCGCTTGTTGCGGGAATATTAGGAATGATGCCTGATGATTCTAGGCTTAAAGACTCACTTTTAATTGCTGAATCAGAGGGTCTAACAATTAAATTTCTTCCAGCAGATTTAGGACAAGTTCATCCTAATACAGTAAAATTTCTTATCACTGATTTAGATGATATTCAATGGGAAGTGCTAGGCTCTTCTATCGGTGGTGGACTAGTTGAAATTTACGAGATAAATGGAAATAAGGTAAAAATAACTGGAGAATATCCTACTATTATTACTAGCCACGATGACATTCCTGGTACTATTTCTAAGATTTCTACTATTTTCTATGAAAATGAAATTAATATCGCTAATATGGCTCTTGTAAGAAGTCAAAAAGGACAAGATGCTACAATGACTGTTGAAATAGACCACACTGCTTCTGATGAAGTAATTGAAAAAATAAAATCAATAGACGGAGTAAACCGTGTTATTGTTATAAACTCTTTAGGTTAGGGGGATTTTAACTATGATGATTGCAAATTCTGGTAAAGAATTAATTGAAATATGTGAAAAAGAACAAATATCTTTAAGTGAATATGCTATACGTAAAGAAATGGAATGCAAAGGCGTTTCTCGTGAATACTTATTTGAACAAATGAAACTTACTCTTGATGCAATGAAAGAAAGTGCTACTGTTGGTAGAGAGAAACAAGTATATTCTCTTAGTGGTCTTATCGGTGGAGATGCTTATCGTCTACAACAATACAGCAACTCTGGTAAATCATTAATGGGAAGTGGTATCGTTACTGCAATGGCAATGGCTATGTCATCTTCAGAAGTAAATGGTGCTATGGGTAAGATAGTTGCATGTCCAACTGCTGGTTCATGTGGTATCCTTCCTGCTGTAATCTTAAGTGCTGGAGAATTATTAAATAAAACTGATGAAGAACTTATTCAAGGTTTATTTGCATCTTCAGCTATCGGTATGATTATAGGAATGAATGCTACTTTCTCTGGTGCAGAAGGTGGATGTCAAGCTGAATGTGGTTCTGCAGCTGCAATGGCAGCAGGTGCTGTAGTTGAACTTATGGGTGGTACTCCTAAGATGAGTTTAGATGCTGCAGCTATAATTTTCAAAAACGTATTAGGTCTTGTATGTGACCCTGTTGCTGGTCTTGTTGAAATACCTTGTGCAAAAAGAAATGTATCAGGTGCGATAAGTGCTCTTTGTACAGCAGATATGGTAATGGCAGGAGTAGATTCAAAGATTCCTTTTGATGATGCAGTTTCAGCAATGTACAAAGTTGGTACAAGCATGCCTGCTGAATTAAGAGAAACAGCTTTAGGTGGAGTTGCTATTACTGAAACTGGTCTAGCACTTAAAGAAAAAGTATTCGGGAAATCTTCTAAATAATAATAAACGAATAATTACTTAACTACTTAACAGCAAAAATTTAACTTATGATAAATTTTAAAAAAACAAATGATTAATAGGGGATGAAAAAATGGATATCATATTTGGAACTGTTCTTTTACTTGTAGTACTTGGACTATTTACTTTATTTAGCTACAAGGCACCAAATGGAATGAAGGCTATGGGAGCTCTTGCAAATGCAGCTTGTGCTAGTTTCTTAGTTGAAGCCTTTCACTTTGCATTCTTTGGTGAAGTATTAAAAATTGAATTTTTACAAGGTGTAGGTAGTGCAAACGGAAGCCTTGGTGGTGTTGCAGCAGGTATACTTGTACCGCTAGCTCTTGGAGTTTCTCCAGTTTATGCAGTATTAACTGGTCTTGCTGTTTCAGGCTTTGGTATATTACCAGGATTTATAGCAGGATACCTAATATCTTATGTTGTTAAATTCTTAGAAAAGAAAGTGCCAGCTGGTTTAGATCTTATTGCTATAATAATTATCGCTGCCCCACTTTCTAGATTAATTGCTACTGGCGTAAACCCAATAGTTAATGGAACATTATTAAAAATAGGTGATGTATTACTTTCATCTGCAAATTCAAGCCCTGTAATTATGGGAATTATCCTTGGTGGAATATTAACGGTAGTTGCTACAGCTCCACTTAGCTCAATGGCTCTTACTGCTATGCTTGGATTAACTGGTGTTCCAATGGCTATAGGTGCTTTAGCAGTATTTGGTTCTTCTTTCATGAACTATGTATTCTTCCACAAAATGAAGTTTGGTTCTAAGAAAGATACTATAGCAGTTGCTATAGAACCTCTTACTCAAGCAGATATAATTAGTGCAAACCCTATTCCAGTTTACGTAACAAACTTTATAGGGGGAGCAGCAAGTGGTATAATAGTTGCTTTAATGGGATTAGTAAACAATACTCCAGGTACAGCTACTCCAATTGCAGGGTTTGCAGTTATGTTTGCTTACAACCCAGCTATAAAAGTTTTAATAGCAGCAACTGGATGTATCATAGTAAGTGTAATAAGTGGATATATCGGATACTTAATATTTAAAAATAAGAAAATCCTTACTGCTGATGAAATAAGAAATCCTAAAGCAGCATAATCAAACGTCAAATATACTTATACATAATTTATAAGACTATCCTAAGATAATAATACTATTTATCTTAAGATAGTCTTTATTATATTTTTTATTAAATTTTAATATTAAGAACTACTTTCTTCTAATACTATATTAAATTAAATACAATATCTTAAATATTATATAAAATTATTTCTTTTCTATTTGCACTTATATGACCTTATTTAATAAAAAAGCAAAAAAATATAGGTGAAATATAATTTCACCTATACTAATTCTTATTTATCTAAAACATATCCATAAGCTCTAACTTTACCATCTTCTTTTTCAAGGTAAACACCTTGGATTTCTGGAGCAAAGCCTGGGAAAGAATTAATTCCCTCTTCTAAAATTAAGAAATATCTTTGAGCTACTGTATTCCATCTTTCACCTGGAACTACGCAGAATACTCCTGGTGGATAAGGAAGTGCTCCCTCTAATGCAATCTCTCCAACTATATCAGTTAATGGTACAAGCTTAGCATTATTTCTCTTAAGCTCAACATTAGCTTCTCTTGGGTCCATTACATACTCTGGAAGTGAATCTCTTCTAAATAATAGCTTTTGATAAGTTTTAGCATCATTCTTTTTATAGAAGTCATGCATCTCTTGGCATAGTCTTCTTATTGTGTAACCTTTATAACGCTCTTCATATTTAGAGTAAAGCACAGGTAGAACTTCACTTAATGGAGCATCTTCTTTTATAAATGTCTCAAATCTTACAAGATGATTTACAAGACCTTTCATCTTTGCAGGAGTTTCTGCTGGAGTTAATAAGAAAAGAATTGAGTTTAAATCACACTTTTCAGGTATAACTCTATTATCTCTTAAATAATTTGCAAGTATTGTTGCTGGTATACCAAAATCTTCATATTCACCAGTCTCTACGTTTATTCCTGGAGTTGTAAGCATAAATTTATTAGGGTCTACAAAGTATTGGTTTTCTCCATATCCTTCAAATGAATGCCATCTTTCTCCTGGATGGAATTTGAAGAATTCAATATTTGTTGATATTTCTTCTGTATCATAATCTTGCCATGGCTTTCCATTAACTACTGGTGGAATAAATGGTTTTAATAAAGTACATCTTTCTAAAACGTCTTTTCTAGCATCAACACCAATCTTTATACAGTCTGCCCAAAGCTTTCTTCCTGCTTCTCCATCTTGCATTCTAGCATTAACATCTAATGCCGCAAATAATGGATAGAATGGACTTGTTGAAGCATATAACATATAAGCATTATTGAAACGCTTATGGTCTATATAACGCTTTTGTCCTCTAAGATGACTATCTTTCTTATGGATTTGAGAAGTTTGAGAAAATCCTGCTTGTTGCTTGTGTATAGATTGTGTAACAAATATACCTGGACCTTCTGGTGTTAAATTTAATAATAATGGAGAACAATCTCTCATCATTGGTATAAACTGCTCATATCCAACCCATGCTGAGTCAAAAAGAATATAATCACAAAGGTGTCCTATCTTATCAACTACCTGTCTTGCATTATATATAGTTCCATCGTAAGTTCCAAGTTGAATAACAGCTAATCTAAATGGTCTCTTACTTTTAGCTTTTTCTGCATCAACCTTAGCTGCCTCATTTCTTAAATACTCTTCATTAAAGCAATGTGCATCTATTCCTCCTATAAATCCAAATGGATTACGAGAAGTTTCTAAATATACAGGTTTTCCTCCAGCTGTTACTAAAGCTGAATTATATATAGATTTATGGTTATTTCTATCAAATAAAACTAAATCTCCAGGGGCAACTGTTGCATTTATAACTACAGCATTTGACGTACTTGTTCCATTCATTACAAAGTATGTCTTATCTGCATTATATACCTTTGCTGCATATGCTTGAGCTGACATTGCAGGACCTTCATGTATTAATAAGTCCCCTAAATCAACGTCTGCATTACATATATCTGATTTAAATATATTTTCTCCAAAAAATTCATACATAGCTCTTCCAGCTGGATGCTTAAGGAAGTACTTTCCACCTTGATGTCCTGGACATGCAAATGCTAAATTTCCTCTTTTTGAATATTTACTTAAGACATCAAAAAATGGAGGTAACATTTGCTCTTCATATCTATCAGCTGCTTCATTTACTTCTTTACTGAACTCTTCTGTATTTAAATCTTCAGCTTTTACTATTTTAGCAACTTTATTTTTAATAGATTCATCAATATTATCAGTCTCAGCTATAACAAATATATCTATTCCGAATTTTGTGTCATATATGCTATTAATAATTTCTATATCACATTCATTAACTACAGCAACTGCTACATCTGTATAATCAGTTGACATTGCTGATATAATTTCTCTGTCTGTATAGAAATAATATTCTGTTTTATTAGTGCAAGCAATCTTTAAGGATTTCATGCTTATTCCCCCTTGCTTTTTAGTATATAGTTATAATTTGCTTAATTTTAAAAATATATTATAGGTATACTTTAATAATTAACATCATAATTATATAGGTAGTGCATTTGAAAGTAAATGCTGTAATATTAATAATATTCCTAATATCAAAAAAAGCACCTATATGGTGCTTAATTCTTAACATAATATATAAAAATATTTTTGTAATTCTACTTACTATATAACAAATACAAGGTGCTATTTTAGCCGATTCTTCCACTCTTCATAAATTGTGCAAGTTCCTTTGCATAATATGTTAGTAATATATCTGCTCCTGCTCTATATATACTTGTTGCAGTCTCACAAACAATATTATCTTCATCTATAAATCCCATTTTTGCTGCTGCTTTTATCATGGCATACTCACCACTTACACTATATGCAGCTACAGGAACGTTAACTTCATTAGCAACATCACGAATTATATCTAAATATGATAATGCAGGCTTAACCATAATTATATCTGCACCTTCACTAATATCTAATAAAGCTTCTCTCATTGCCTCTTTTCTATTATGATAATCCATCTGATAAGTTTTTCTATCTCCAAAAGATGGTGCTGAACCAGCAGCTTCTCTAAATGGTCCATAGAAAGACGATGAATACTTAACTGCATAAGACATAATTGGAATATTTTCATAACCATTTTCATCTAATATACTTCTTATTGCAGCAACTCTTCCATCCATCATGTCTGATGGTGCAACCATATCAGCTCCAGCTTGTACATGCGATAAAGCTGTTTTTGCTAATAAAGGAAGAGTACTATCATTATCTATCTCTTGTCCCTTTAACATACCACAATGACCATGTGAAGTATATTCACAAAGACATACATCTGTTATGTAATAAAGCTCTGGGCACTCCTTCTTAGCAACTCTTAATGCTCTTTGTATTATTCCATCCTCACTCCAAGCTCCAGTACCTAATGGGTCTTTTTTATCAGGAATTCCAAATAACATAACATTTTGTACACCACTATCTACTATTTCTTTTAAAACTTGTGGCAACATATCTATACTATATCTAAATTGATTTTCCATTGAAGATATTTCTTCCTTAATGCCAGTTCCTTCTTTTATAAAAATAGGATAAACTAATGATTTTATATTCATCTTAGTCTCTCTAACCATAGAACGTACAAAAGGATTACTTCTAAGTCTTCTCGGTCTATTTATTAAGTCCATTAATCAATACCTCTCTTACTACATTCAATAACACATTCTACTAAACTTTCAATTGTAGCTTCCTTTGAAACTGACACCTTCATACCATAACGGCTAGCTTCTTCTGCTGTCTTCTTTCCGATACAAATTGAGTTTATAGAATTATAATCTAAATCATCTATAGAGTTTACAAAGCCTTTTACTGAAGATGCACTAGTAAATACAACATAATCTTCATCATTAACTTTAATATCTTTATTTTTCTCATATACAATATCATATAAAGGAACAACATCTATTTGTTTTTCATATGACTTTAAATTTTTATAAAGCTCAGTATCTACTTCTTTAGGTACACAAACCATAACTTTATCGTCTACAGAAATGCGCTCTGATAATCCTTTAGCCATAGCTTCACCATAGTATTCCTCTGGCATATATTCTACAAATATTCCACGACTCTCTACAGCTTTCTTAGTGGCTGGTCCAACAACTGCAAATTTAATATTAGCTAACTTTCTAATATCTATTTTTTTATCTATTAATTCATTAAAAAATATTTCAACTGCTGCTTCTGATGTGAAAGCAACCCAATTATAATCTTTAATATTATTTATAGCTTCATCTAATACTTCATTATTATTAATAGCTACAGTTTCAAAACTTGGTACTTCTACTACCTCTGCCCCCAAGTCATATAACATCTCTTTAAGCTTAGATGATTTACGTCTAGGTCTAGTAATTATTATACGTCTTCCTCCTAAAGGTCTCTTCTCCGCCCATGAAAACTGTTCTGATAATGAACATACCTTTCCAACAATAATTATGCCTGGAGTTCCAACATAATTTTTTCTTGCTTCTTCAGGCAATGTTTCAATAGTTGCCACTACTTTTCTTTGATTATATCTAGTTCCCTTTTCTAATATAGCAGCAGGTGTATTCTTATCCATTCCAGCTTCTATTAACCCTTTTGAAATATCAGGTAAAGCCCCTACACTCATAAGAAATACTAAAGTTACATCTCCTAATGCTACTAAGCTTTTATAATCAATAGGGTCATTACAACCCTTCTTTTTATGACCTGTTATAATATGTAGAGATGAAGTAAAATCTCTATGTGTAACGGGTATCCCTGCATAAGCCGGTACAGATATTGCTGATGTTATACCAGGTACAATTTCAAAAGGAATATTATGTTCACATAATAATTCTAACTCTTCACCACCACGACCAAATAAAAATGGGTCTCCACCCTTTAGTCTTACAACTCTTTTTCCTTTTTGAGCTTCTTCTAATAAAATTTCATTTATTCTTTCTTGTATAACCTTATGATTTCCAGCATGTTTACCAACATCAATACATTCTGCATTAGTTGGAATCATCCTCATAATTCCATCACCAACAAGTTGATCGTAAACAACAACATCTGCTTGTTCTAGTACACGCTTCCCCTTTAAAGTAAATAATCCTTCATCAGATGGACCTGCTCCTACAAGCCACACTTTTCCTGTATTCATCCTATTTCACCTCTCAACTTATCTGCTAATGTTTCACCTAAAGCTTCTGCTTTTAGTACATCTCCCACAATAGTATCAATTATATGCTCTTTTGTTTTCTCATTATAATGAAGTCCTACTAGCTTTATTTCATTTCCTATTACTCTTGCATTAGCAGCAATTGGAGATGAGCATCCTCCATTTAATACTCTTACAAAGCTACGTTCTGCTGTTGCACAATACATTGATATTGGGTCATTTACCCCTTGTAAAAAGCTAACATCTAAATCTTTTCTTGCTTGAATTGATAATATTCCTTGACCTGCAGATGGAATCATTTCTTCTACAGAGAAATATTTGCTTATTCTATTTTCTAAACCAACTCTTTGTAATCCAGCTGCTGCAAGAATAAGAGATGAGTATTCCCCTCTGTCAAGCTTTGCAAGACGAGTAATAATATTTCCTCTTACTGGTGTTATCTTCACATTACCATATAAATTTTCAAGTTGTAATTTTCTACGATTACTAGAAGAACCTATGTTAGATAAATATTTCTCCCTATCTAAAGATTCTAAAGTTTCACCTTCTGGTAATACTAATACATCTCTTGCATCACCACGTGTTGGAAGTGCTACAATCGGTAAATCTTCACTTACTTCCATCGGCATATCCTTTAAACTATGAATTGCAATATCAATTCTTCCATCTATTAATGCCTGGTCTAGTTCTTTTACAAAAAGCCCTTTTCCCCCAATTTTATCTAAGGTCTTATCTAAAATTAAATCTCCTGTAGTTTTTAATGTAACTAGTTCTAATTCTAAGTTTGGGTTATATCTACGAATTTGATTCATAACTAATTCTGTCTGCATGACAGCTAGCTTTGAATCTCTACTTCCAACTATAATTTTATTTTTACTCATAAATCTGCTCCCATAGTCTATTTATTCTAACGTTTTTCAAATATACTCTACACCTTATTAATTCATCTACTTTTCTAAATATAGGTGATATCCTATATTAATTACATGCAATTACTTGCTGTTAATTCCAATGCTTTAAGTAATTCATTGTACTGCTCTCTATCCATATTTTCACGTAATCCAAATATTATTTTTGATACAGCTTTTTTGGTAGCAGCTTGTACACTACTTTGTAAAAAGCCTTTATCATCTTCAGATATATTTATATTCTTATATACCTTTGTAAGCTTACAATGAGCTAACTCCCCAACTATTTCACTTATCTCATTTACCTTAGGAGCTAAGGCCCTAATCTGATACCAATTAATAAAATCCTGTTTATATTCTGAAAGAATTTCTCTTGCACTTTCTAAGTCTTCTTTTTCACATTCGGACCTTACTCCAAAATCATCTATATGAAAAAGTCTTACATTACTAAGCTCATCAATTTTAGGATCAATATCTCTTGGAAGTGCCATATCAATAAAGCAGTACATTTTCTCTTTATTTAATAATTCACTAATCTCTTCTCTCTTTATAGTGTAATGTGGACTTCTTGTAGCACTAAAAATAAATTCTTTTTCTTCTATTCCATTACATCTCTCTTCATATAGTACTACTCCACAACCTGATGGTATAATAGCTTGTTTCTTTTTATATTGCCTAAGTGTCATTTCAACATTAGCACCTACATCTACTAAGTTACTAGCCATAAGACGTCCCATCTCACCATTTCCAATAACGAGACATTTTTTTTCTTTTAATGACCCATATCTTCCTTCTAATTGAGAAATTATTGTCTCTGGTAAAGAACGATTTTTATTCGTTAATATTACTTCTGTTTTTACCTTCTTTGCTCCTGTTATAGCTGTTCTAAATAAAGTTTCTAATATACTATCTATATATCCACTTTTTCTAGCATTATCTGTAGCTACCTTTAATTGAGTTAAAATTTGATCCTCTCCAAAAATTTGAGAATGTATTCCACAGGCAAGCTCTAAAAGATAATCAACAGCTTCTTCACCTTTTCTTACTATAAAACATTTTTTTATATCTTCTTTTATAAGGAAATCTATTTCTTCATCTCCTAATACTTCATTTATAAAAAAGTCTAGTGATAAAGAATTATTTCCACTTATCCAAAGCTCTGTACGATTGCAGGTAGATAAAAAAATACATCCTTTAGCTATTTTTGAATCTATTAACTTCTTAGCTATAATATCCTGTTGCTCTGTTGTTAGCGAAAACTTTTCTCTATATTCAATATCAGCATTATTATAATTAATTCCTGTCATGTAAATATCCATATGCTCATCCTTTATTAATAACAATATAGATTATTAAACACCAAACTGTTATATATTTAACATTTAATGTTATATATTTAACATACCATAATTATATATTGAGTTAAATTAAGTTTTGCCTAAGTTAATCATAGGAAATATTTATGATTAATCCTTTACATTGACATAATTGAATCCATAATCTCTGAACGTTTAAAGCTCGATGCTACTTGAATAAAATTCACCATGCTATGCGATAAAAACTTATTCTTATGATATACAATAGAAAAAGAACGATTCCAAGCACAACATTCATTTTTTAGAACTACTATACTACCATTCTTAATTTGCTCTTCTACTAATCTCACTGATAAAACAGCCAAACAATTTTGTTCTATTACAGCATTTATCAAAGCTGTTGGGCAGTTTGCTACTACACTTTCCTTTATTGAAATGCCTTGTTTACTTATATAGTTTTCAAATTGTTCTCTTGTTCCACTACCTTTTTCTCTCATTGCAAATCCTTGATTTTTTAGCTCTTCCACTGTAAAATGACGACTTTCAGCCAATGGATGATTCTTACTACAGACAAGTACTAGATAATCATCTACTACTGGAATACTTACTAAATCTGAACTCTTTACAACACCTTCAACTAAGGCTATATCTATATTTGCTTTTAATAATTCATCTTCTATTGCTTGTGTATTATTTACATAAGAATAAATCTCAACAGTATCATCAATACGTTCAAACTCTTTAATAATGTCATTAATTAAACAACTTCCTATTGTGATAGTTGAGCCAATTCGGAATGATTGCACCTTAGAAGACTCTAACATTTTACTTTCTAATTCATCGAATTGCTTTACAACTTGTTTTGAGTAATATAATAGCTTTTTTCCCTCTTCAGTAATGAACAGTTTCTTAGATAAACGTTCAAATAACAAAAAGCCATAATGCTCCTCTAACTCTTTTATTATCTGACTTACCGTTGGTTGCGATAAATAAAACTTTGCTGCTGCAATGCTCATTTTCCCACTTTCTGCAACCTCGTTAAATACACGTAAATGTTTAATTGTCATATAATTCTCCCTCTTTTATCCTTTATCCAATAACCCCTTTACCTATTCGACATATTTCCCCAAAAAGTTCATAGGTATTTCCTATGACCTTAATAAGATAATATCACTTTCCTAATATTAACTCAAATGTTATATTTAGATTGTTAGTATGTTAAATAAATGACAAGGGAGTGATTTGGTGAAAATACTTATTATTGGTGGAGTAGCTGCTGGTACAAAAGTAGCTGCTAAATTAAAAAGAGAAAATCGCGATTTAGATATTACTATATTAACCAAAAGTAATGATATATCTTACGCTGGATGTGGTTTACCTTATTATGTTGGTGACTTAATCCATGAACGTTCTGGACTTATTGTAAATACACCAGAAAGTTTTTCTGCACTTACAGGTGTTAATGTCTTAACACAAATGGAAGTAACTAATGTAAATCAATCAGAAAAAGCTGTATCTGCTTTAAATCTATCTACAAACGAATCTTCTACTTTTACATATGACAAATTAGTCATAGCTTCTGGTGCGAATCCAATTAAGCCAAGCCTTGAAGGAGTAGATTTAAAAGGTGTTTACTTTATGAGAACACCAGATGATGCAATTTCTTTAAGAAGCTCTGTAGAAGCTGGAGAAATTAAACGAGCTATCGTTGTTGGAGGCGGTTTCATCGGGCTTGAAGTTGCTGAAAACTTAGCAGTACAAGGAGTTAAAGTTTCTGTTCTTGATATGGCAGACCACGTACTTCCAGGTTTTGACCCTGAGTTCTGTGACTATGTAGAAAATCACCTTGCAGACCACGGTATTATGACTTTTACTAATACTCGTCTTGAAGGTATCCTTGGAACAGATAGAGTTGAAAAGGTTAAAACTCAAAAACGTGCAATGAAATGTGATGCTGTGATTCTTGCAATGGGTATACGTGCTAATACTTCTTTCTTAGAAGGTACATCTATAGAACTTATGCCTAATAGAACAATTAAAGTTAATGAATATTTACAAACAAACGATCCTGACATATATGCAATCGGTGACTGTGCATGCGTAACAAATTCAATTACAAATGCTCCAGCTTGGTCTCCTATGGGATCTTCAGCAAATATCGAAGGTCGTATTGCAGCAAAAAATATTGCTGGTAATAAATTAAAATATAATGGTGTATTAGGTACTGGTGTTTGTAAATTGCCAGAACTAAATGTTGGACGTACTGGTTTAACTGAAAAACAAGCTAAAGATGCTGGTTTTGATGTTGCTTCAGTTGTAACTGTAGTAGACGATAAAGCACACTATTATCCAGGTGCATCATCATTTATCGTAAAAATGATTGCTGATAAAGAAACTAAAAAATTATTAGGACTTCAAGTAATCGGTAAAGGTGCTGTTGATAAGATGGTTGATATCGCAGTAACAGCTATTACTCTGAATGCTTCTTTAGAAGATATCGAGAATATGGATTTAGCTTATGCTCCACCATTCTCTACAGCAATACATCCATTCTCTCATACAGTAAACGTATTACTTAATAAAATCAGTGGAGCATTTACAACAATAACTCCATTTGAATATAAAACTAACAAACCAGAAGGTTATAAGGTAATTGATGCTTCAATTGCGCCTTCTATTACAGGTGCTCCTTATATGGACCTTACAAAAGTTACAGGACCTGTAGAAGGATATAACTTAGATGACAAATTACTATTAGTTTGTACTAAAGGTAAACGTGCTTACCTTTTACAAAACAGATTAAAACATTATGGTTACACAAATACTCTTGTACTTGAAGGCGGTTCTACTTTCTCAGAAGTAGAATTATAATAAAAAAATTTATAACATTGGAGGAATTAATTATGGCAGAAATGACTATGACAAAACTTAAGGTAACACCAGAAGATGAAAAAAGAGTAAAAGCGATGGGCTTTTTAAGAAATAAGGGAACTGATTGTTTCTCAGGTAGAATTATTACTGTAAACGGTAAAATTACTGCAGCTCAAAATAAATGTTTATCAGAAGCAACAGATTTATATGGAAACGGTGTTGTAACACTTACAACTCGTCTTACAATTGAATGTCAAGGAATCCACTATGATAACATAGAAAAATTCCAAGAATATATTGCAAAAGAAGGTTTAGTAACTGGTGGTACTGGTTCTAAAGTTAGACCTGTTGTATCTTGTAAGGGGACAACTTGTCAATATGGATTAATAGATACATTTGCTCTTTCAGAAGAAATCCACGAAAGATTCTTCAACGGATATGCAAATGTTAAGTTACCTCACAAATTCAAAATTGCAGTAGGTGGATGTCCAAATAACTGTGTAAAACCAGACTTAAATGACGTTGGTATTATTGGTCAAAATATACCTAACTATGATGAAGATGGATGTAACGGATGTAAGAAATGTGGTGTTGCAGATGTCTGTCCAATCAAAGCTGCTACACTTCAAGATGGTATCTTAGAAATCAATAAAGATGAATGTAACAACTGTGGACGTTGTATTGGAAAATGTCACTTTGACTGTATCGAAGATGGTACTACAGGATACAAAATCTACATTGGTGGTAGATGGGGTAAAAAAATTGCTCACGGTATCGCTTTAGATAAAGTATTTACTACTAAAGAAGAAGCTTTAGACGTAGTAGAAAAATTAATCTTACTTTACAGAGAACAAGGACAAACAGGAGAACGTTTATCTCAAACAATTGAGCGTATAGGATTTGAAAGAATTCAAGAAGAATTACTTTCTGATGCTATTTGGGATCGTAAACAAGAAATTTTAGATGCACAACTTCACTTAGTTGGTGGAGCTACTTGTTAATCTAAACACTATATAATTTTATAACAAATCACCTAATTTAATCATAAAAATAGCCTTAAAAGGATTCTATTTCCCACTATTTAGAACTCCTTTTAAGGCTAAAACAAAGTGGAATTATCCACTTTAATTTATACTTTCAATCGTTTATTTTTTAACAAGTAGAATTGATATTAAAGGGGAGATAAATTTATGAACAAGAAATCATATTTTGCTATTATTGTTTGTGTTGCTATTGCTGTTATTGCTACTTACTTAGGTGGATTACAAAATATTGTAGGTGCTCCTATGATAGGTCTATTCATTGGTATGTTGATTGTAAACCTTCTACCAACTGTAGATAAAGATTTTAAAAAGGGAACTACATTTGCAGGAAAGAAATTTTTAAATATTGGTATTATACTTGCTGGTGCTACATTAAACTTCAGTCAAATTCTTGGCTATGGTGCAAAAGCACTTCCATTAATCATTTTTAATATTTGCCTTTCTTTTACTGTTGCATTTTTTGTAGGAAAGAAATTAAATCTTTCTGATAACACATGTACTCTAGTTGGTGGTGGTACTTCTATCTGTGGAGGAACTGCTATAGCAACTCTTTCATCTATAATCAAAGCTAAAGAAACTGAAATTGCATATGCTATGACATCAATCTTCTTATTTGATATTTTAGCAGCTTTAGTTTATCCATATCTAGCTGGTGCTCTTAATTTAACAGCTAATCAATTTGGATTTTTAGCTGGTACTGCTATAAACGATACTTCTAGTGTTGCTGCATCTGAAGCTACTTATAATGCAATACATGGTCTTGACCTTAACTTAGCAATTACCGTAAAACTTACTAGAACTACTATGCTTATTGCACTTGCTGTAATTTTTACGATACTTGCTATACGTAAAGAAGCTAAAGAAAATGCTATTGCTACTGCATCAACTATGAGCAATTCTAGTGCTGCAACTCAAGTTGCTGTTACTAAACAAGCAAGCATAGGACAAACAGTATTAAAAGTATTCCCTTGGTTTATACTTGGATTCCTACTTATGGCTGTATTAAATACAATGGGTCTATTCAGTAGTATCGAAGGATTATCTGGATTATTTAAGACTGGATATAAATTCTTTATTACAGTAGCTCTTGCTGGTGTAGGATTCAAAATTCAATTTAAAGATTTATTTACTAAAGGTATTAAACCTATTATTCTTGGTGGATGTACTTGGCTTGCAGTTGCAGCTTCATCAATGATATTTATTCACCTATTTGCAAGCTACGTAGGATAGTTACTAACTAAAATTTATTAAATAAAAAAGCTGGCACTTTTGTTGGGGGACATTAGTGCTAGCTTTTCTTAAAAGGTTATTTTTTGGGGTAAATAATAATGCTTTAACTACTTTATGAATTTATAATAACTTTCTTTTGTGACAATTAGGTGTCAAATTTATTACAATATATTAAACTATTATAATTAACAGTTTAACTTCATAAGTCTTATTACATTTTCAGCTGCCTTTTCTAAGTTTTCTTGACCTTTAGCTAAAGATTCTTCAATAGACATTACACCTTGCATAATTCCAAATATACAATCTATGCCCTTTTCATATAGCACGTCTATATTATCTCCAACTTTTCCTGCAAAGGCTATAACTGGCTTATTATATTTTTTAGCAACTGTTGCAACGCCTAAAGGAGTTTTTCCATATTGAGTTTGAAAATCAATACTTCCTTCTCCAGTCCACACCATATCTGCAGCTTTTACTTTCTCTTCTAATCCGGCGTATTCTATTACCATTTCAATTCCCTTTTTCAGATTTCCATCTAAAAATGCCATTAGTCCAGCACCTAAGCCTCCTGCAGCTCCTGCACCTGGTACATTTAATATATCTTTTCCAAGCTGATTTTTTATTATATCTGCATAATATCTTAAATTATTATCTAATAAATTAATCATTTCTTCTGTTGCTCCCTTTTGTGGTCCAAACACATTTGAAGCTCCTCTTTCACCACAAAGTGGATTATTAACATCACAAGCTACTTCTACAATAATATCCTTTAACCTAGAGTCAAAATTAGTTAAATCTATACTATGCAATTTTCCTAACTCTCCTCCACCAAAACCTAACTCATTTCCATCTTTGTCTAATAATCTTCCGCCTAGAGCTTGTATAACTCCTGCTCCTCCATCATTAGTTGCACTTCCACCAATACCTATTAGTAGCTTTTTCACACCTTTATCTAAACAAGCTTTAATAAGTTCACCAGTACCATATGTAGTTGTTATTAAAGGATTTCTTTTATCTAATGGAACTAACTGTATTCCACTTGCACTAGCCATTTCTAAAATTCCTATATCTCCATCCCCTAAAATACCATACTCTGCTTTAACCTTATTTCCTAATGGTCCTACTACTTCTAAAGAATACACCTTACCATTTGTGGAATCCACTAATGATTGCATTGTACCCTCTCCCCCATCAGCCATAGGAACATGTACACATTTTATATCTGAATTTATTTTCTTTATTCCTCTTTCCATTGCTACACAAGCTTCTTTTGCAGTCATACTTTCCTTAAATGAATCTGGTGCTAATACGATAACAAAGTCTTTTTTCATATAATTCTCCTAAATAAATCTATTTAAAGTTTATTTTCCTATGTTTATATTATAAGGTTAGTTTTAAAACATAATCTTTTCATTTCTAAATTAATAATCAAGATTAAATTTCTTGGAATTCATATAGAAGTTGATGGCAAAGAGAAAAGGTCCCCATCCACCATCACATACTATTATACAAAATATATAGAATGTATATCCATATATTACATTTACCATTTTCCCTTAATTTCCACTTTAAACATAACTTAAATATAAAATTTTTACTTACAGAAACTTAATAAATAGTTTAATATAAAAAAGAGTTTGCTTATAATTAATATATAGAAATATAAAATACTAAATTGAGGGGTTTATGTATGAGAAAGAAAGATATACTTGAATTAAAAAAACGACTAAAGAAAGACCACTGTACTTTTACTAAAATGTGTGGGTGCTATGTCAGTGGAGAAAAACATGTAATTTTAAAATTTAGAGAAACATTCTTAAACTTAGAGGAAGATGATTATCATAAGTACTTAGAAATTGCTAAAAAAGTTATGTCTGGAACTATTGGAAATAATATTTTACAACTTGAATTTCCACTTAACGAAGACCTTGTGAATGAAAAACAAATTTCTCTTATGCAACTTAAAAGTAGTGCATTAAAAGATGATGCTCTTCTTGATAGTTTTTACGAGTCTATTATAGAGAACTATGATTATACAGGTAACTTTTTAATACTTCTGTATCATGATGCTTATGACGTTATTACTAAAACTAAAGATAATGCTAAGCTTGATGAATCTGAAGAAGTATATGAATACGTACTATGTGCAATATGTCCAGTTTCACTTACTGCACCTGGTCTTAGATACTATGAGGATGAAAATAGAATTAAAGCTCGTGATAGAGATTGGGTTGTTGAAGCTCCTGCTAATGGATTTATATTCCCAGCATTTATTAACCGTAGTTCAGATGTTAACTCTATTATGTACTATACAAAAAATGCTAAGGACCCCCATTATGAATTAATGGAATATGCTTTAGGATGTCCTTCAAAACAAACTGCTACTATTCAAAAAGAAACCTTCCAAGAAATAATTAAAGGTTCTTTTGGTGCTGATGAAAAGAAAGCAGATAAAGTATTTATGGAGGTTCAAGAAAGCATTAATAATATGATAGAAGAACATAATTCTATGTATGAAGATGTAGCTGATGCTGAACCAATATTAATATCAAGTAAGGATATTCAAAATATCTTAGTAGAAAGTGGAGTTCCTGAAGAGCTTGCTCCTAAAATAGAAAAATCATATGTAGCAAACTTCGGTAATGACCTACCTTTAGCAGAAAGCTTAATTGACCCAAAAGTACTTAAAGCAAATGAGCAAAGAAAAAAAGAAGAGCATCTTGTAAGACAAGTTGAAATGCTTCAAAACAAACTTGAGCAAGTTAAACAAGAAGCTGCTGCTGATAAGGTAACTAATAACTTTACAGAAGTTAACGAAGGTAATGTAGAATTAGAAAATGCTACAGAAGATAACGCTTCAGAAGCTTTAGAAAATACTTCAGAAGAACCAGTTGAAAATAACTTAGAAGAAAATAATATGGATACTACTGAAGAAACTAATGATGCAATATTAGAAAATGATGAAGTTGCAGCTGATTATGATGTTATACTTCAAGTAAAACCTGAAAAAATACCTCAAATAAAATCACAAATAATTGACGGTAAAAAATTCATAATGATTCCTATTGATGAAGATGAACAAACAACTGTTAATGGATTAGATGATTTAATTTAACAATAATAAAAAATGTATCAATTATAAAACATAATCTTTTATAATTGATACATTTAACTTTTATAGCAAGTAATTTAACTTTATATTAACGATTAATTGAACGAGCTATCATTGATACAGTATGACGAACCCCGCGGATTGCCTTACTCATAGCAAAAATATTCTCAAATGGTGCAACTCCACCGTAACCTGCATCCCCTATATGTTGAATATCTACTCCACAAATTTTATTACGAATAGCAATTTGTTTAATAGTATCTTCATCAGAGCTTTCTTGGCTAGTTCCGATTGCACTTAATACAAGTGCACCTTTACTATGAGCTACTTTAACAGCTTCCTTTAATTCATTTTCATCAAATCCTGGTACTGTTCCAACTGCTGGAACTAATATTATATCTGCACCTGCTTCGATAAATCCTTCAATGGCTTTTATATCAGCAACTGGTTCATCAACACCAGCTCCATGCATTTTACCTGCAATAATTAGTCCTGAGAATTTCTCTTTTGCTAACTTAATTGTTTTTTCTATTGCAGCATTTGTTACTCCTGTACCTGGATTACCTGTGAAGCAAACAAAATCCATACCAACTCTTTCAATTTCCTCAATTGTCTTAACAGTAGCTTGTCTACCCTCGCTTATTACTAAACGATCCTCAGCCATATCTGCATCTAAATCTACTGGTTCTAAGTTTACCCCTATAGGACGTCCAACTAAACGATGTAGTTCATCTACAAATGTACCTTCTTTTACATCTAATCCAAAAATAACTGGATTTAAAACATCTAATCCATTAAGAAGGATTAAATCTGCTCCAAAAGCTCTGGCAATTTCAGAATTAGTAATATCTCCTATAAATGATTCTCTCGGTGCTACATTTTCTGAAAGGATAACTCTTCCTTCACTTGCTTTAATACTTTGCTTTAACTCTGCTGCAGTCATTTCTAATATATCTGAAGTGTTTGCACTAATAAGTCTTTTTCCCATAATCTAATCCCCCTAAATTTTTTCTTTTTTATATTTTTATAGTATTATCTGCTGATTCTAATTCTAAGTTTTGTTTTTCTACTGTTCTATAAAAGCCCCAGTAAATTGCTATATCAACAATTATACAAACTATTTGTAAAATAGATCCACTTATATGACCACCTGTTGTAAGGAATCCACTAATTATTGGAGGCATTGTCCACGAAACTGAAATACCAGTAGTCTTAGCAGCTATTCCTGCTGCCATTGCAAAATAACATATTAATGCATTTGCTACTGGCGCTAATATAAATGGTATTAATAATGAAACGTTCATTACTATCGGTATTCCAAACATAGCTGGTTCATTAATATTAAAAAGTCCAGGTGTTAATGTTAATGGGGCCATAGTTTTAGTAATTTGACTTGCTTTTCTACGTCTTGCCATAATAGCAATAACTATTACTAAACCGATTGTGGCACCACCACCACCCATGAAGACAAAGTTATCTATAAATTGAGCAGTAATAATATTAGGTAATTCTGCAAACTTATCTGCTTGGAATATTAAACGGTTTGCATCAGAATTTATTAACCAAATTGGACTAAGAATACTGTTAACAACATTACCACCATGGATACCAATAAACCAGAATAAACTATTTAATAATATCGCAATTAATGTTCCAAATATATTATTCCCAAGTAATCCTAATGGTCCACCTAAAACTATTGCTAATAAATCATGTGCATTACCAATACCAACCTTATCAAGTATTCCATAAATAACTAACCATAAAGTAATGATAGCTGCACCTGGAATTAAAGCACTAAAGCTTCTAGCAACTGCTGGTGGCACTGCATCTGGTAATTTTATTTGAATATTATGATTAATAAACCATTGAAAAATTAAGGCTGAAATAATACCAATAACCATTGCTACAAATAAACCTTTGCTTCCCATATATCCAACTGGAATTCCACCCTCACTAAAAGGTGTTATAACTATAAAGGAAGATAATGATATAACACCTGCTGAAACACCATCAACTTTATATTGACGAGCTAAACTGTTCGCAACCCCAAAGCTTGCAATTAATCCCATAAGACCAAAACTACTATCTACCCCTTTCCAAAGGTATCCATCAACACCTATTTCAGCTAACCAATTAGTCCATGCCTCAATTGGAAAGCTAGCTAGTACAAGAAATAATGACCCGATAATAATTAGTGGCATACTTAATGTGATACCATCACGTATCGCAATTAGTATTTTATTATTACCTAATTTAGCGGCTATAGGTAATAATTTTTCTTCTAGGAACCCATTTACATTTTTCATTTTATCTCTCCCCCATCCATTTAATTATAAAAAATAATTTATTTATAATATTTAAACCATTTCATAACTAAGATTAATTATAAATAATTATTATTAACTAAATGATATGCCATTATCCATAATTTGTCAATTATGTTTTTTTATTTTATTTTTCCTAGTTGTTTATAAATTATAATTAATATATATTTAATATTAGTGAAGAAGGAGGATACTTATGAAAATTACAAAAAAACAACAAAAGTTAAGATTTACAATTTTAGATAAAATTTATTCTAACGGGCCTATTTCTAGAATTGATATCTCAAAAGAAACTGGAATCACACCTGCAACAGTTAGCGAAATTACTGGTGAAATGATTAATCAGAATCTTATTCACGAAATCGGAGAAGTTATTCCTGAACAAAGTACATCTGGGAGAAAAAAGATACTATTAGGTATCTCCCCTAATCATAGTTTTTATATAGGAACGGAGTTATCTCATAAATACATCTCCTTCTGTCTAACTGATAATAGTGGCAAAATTATCAAGGAAAATATTATTCAATTAAATAGTAATGATTCCTCTAATCTTTTAACCCCAGAGTTTTATCTTAAGGAGCTACAATTATTTATAGATAGTTGTAAGGACTATAATCCAAGAGGTATTGGACTTGCTATACCTGGTCACTTTAATTATGAAAACAAATCAATTGTAACCAATAATAATTTTTGGGGAAATTTTAATATTAAATTAATATTAGATAATATTAATCTCCCAATGTTTTTTGAGAATAACGTTAAATGTATGACATTAGCCGAAAGATTATTCTCTGCTAATAATAATGATGATAATTTTATATTCTTCCATGTTGGTAGAGGAATGTTCTGTTCATACATGTATAATGGTGAATTATATGCTAAAGATAATTATCTAGTAGGAGAAATAGGACATATAATTGTTCATCCTGATGGGGAGCTATGTGAATGTGGTAAGAGAGGTTGTCTTCAAACTTACGGAAGTGAAGCTTGGATAATAAAAAAATCTCAAATTATATTTTCTAATTCTGAAACTACATTCCTTAAACAATTAGTTACAGACAAAGATAATATAACAATAAATACTATATTAAAGGCATATCTATTAGGTGATGAAGGTATAATACATATACTTCACTCCGCAATTAAATATCTTGCCATTACAATTAATAATTTATCCATGATGATTGATTCAAATAAAATAATTGTTCACGGAGAATTATTTAGTGAGCCTTTATTATCAAATTTATTAATGGAATATTTAGATAAAAATATTAACTTATTTGCATTACAAAAGAAACAAAATATTATAATTAAAAATTATCATAATCATAATGGTGCTTTATCTGCATCTTCTCTTTGTATCTCTAAACTACTTATTAATTAAATATAATAAAAAAGAGTTAATGTACTCCATGCTTTACATTAACTCTTTTTTTACACATCATTAAATTGAATAGTAGATTATAAATACCATAAGATATAATCAAGTAATCTTAATAAACTTTATGAAAATTAAATTGCTATTTTTTATTCATATAAGCATAAATAGGCAACCCTATTATTGTTATAATTATTCCACCTAAAGATATAAGTGGTGCTGTAATAAGTTGATTTATTACAACAAAAGTTCCTCCAAGTATTGCTATTATAGGTATTACTGGATATCCTGGAACTTTATAAGGTCTATAAAGGTCTGGCTTAGTCTTTCTAAGTATAATTACTCCTATAAATGTAAGAACATAAAATACCCATACTGCAAATATAGTTAAATCACTTAATAAATTAAACTGACCTGTTAATGCATATATACAAGCAAGTATTGATATAAGTAATATTGAGTTATATGGTGAACCACCTTTATTAACCTTTGAAAGAATCTTACTACCTGGTAATAATTTCTCTTTAGTTAATGCATATACTACTCTTGGTCCTGTTAATAAATATCCATTTAATGTCCCAAATACAGATATTAATATCCCTGCTGATATTAACTTTCCACCTATTGGCCCAAATAATTTTGTAGCAACAAGAGATGCAGGTGAAGTAATATTTGCTAAGCTACTTGCTGGGGCTACCCATAAATAAGCTACATTGATAGCCAAATAAACTGCCATAACTAATGATAGTCCACCAACTATTGCCTTTGGTAAATCCTTTCCTGGATCCTTCATTTCACCAGCAATAGCTCCAACATTTATCCATCCATCATAAGCGAATAATGTTGCTATAAGAACTTGACCTAAAGTAGTTACAGGGTTCACTCCCTCTCCAACCATAGGTGTAAGTATTGATGTGCTGTTTCCCTTTGTAAATCCAAAAATTATAATTAAAACTAATGGAACTAATTTTCCTAAAGTAGCTACAGTCTGAATAGAGCCACCAAAAGAAGACCCAATAGTATTTAAAAGTGCTGTCAATAATATGATTCCTATAGCTATTGGCAATACCATTTTCATATTATTTGACGTAGAACCTAAAAGTTCTGAAGCTTGCTGTGCAAATATTACAGCTACAGCTGCTATTGTTCCTGGGAAAAATAATACTGTCTGCATCCATCCAGTTAAAAATCCATAACGCTTGCCATATATTTCTTCAATATAAATCATCATACCACCAGTCTTTGGTATTGCGGCAGATACCTCTGTTGCAGTAAGACCACCAGCTATTGTTATAAGACCACCTAAAATCCATGCTAAGATTCCTAATCCAGGTGCTCCATTAGTTGCAGTATATATTGCTTGAGGTTTAAAAAATACACCTGATCCTATAACTACTCCTACAACTGTTGAAAAAGCAGCCGCTAGACCAAGGCTTTTCTTTAGTTCTTTGTTCATAAATTCCTCCGTAAGTATAATATTAGCATTTACTAATTATACTTAAAAAATATTTTTAGTCAAATTTCGACATTTTATGACTTAATTAATTAAATCTTTGGCTCAATTCAAAATAAGACTATCCTATTAGTTTTCCTTCTTTCTTACTATTTATAGCTTAATAAATTTAATTTTTAATATCGTAATTATCAATTTTCTAATCTATTATTTCCTTATCTATTATTAATATCCTCTGTATAAATAAATTCAAAAAAATGATATTCTTATATTAGGTAAAAATTTATTTGATATAAACTTGGGGGGAAAATTATGAAATACGAAGTTATATTATTTGACGCAGATGAAACATTATTTGATTTTAAAAAATCAGAAAAAGAAGCTTTTAAAAATACAATGATTAAATTTGGCTTCGATTATGATGAAAATTATCACTTAAAAATATATCAAGAAATAAATTCAGCTATATGGAAAGAGTTCGAAGAAGGTCTTATTACTCAAGCAAAATTAAAGGTAGAAAGATTTAAAAGATTATCAGATAAATTAGGAGTAAGCTTTGATGAAAATGAATTTGCAAAATCATATATGGAACATTTAGCTGATGCATCCTTTTTATATGATGGTAGTGTAGAACTTTTAGAAGATATATCTAAATCACATAAGCTTTCTATAGTAACTAACGGACTTACTGCTGTTCAAGATAAGAGAATAAGAAAATCTACTGTAGCAAAATACTTTGATACTGTAGTTATTTCTGAGGAAATATTAATATCAAAACCAAATCCAGAAATCTTTGAACATACTTTAAAAACTATAAATCATTCTGATAAATCAAAAGTTTTAATGGTTGGAGATAGCTTAACTTCAGATATACAAGGTGGAATAAACTTTGGTATAGATACTTGCTGGTATAATCCAAAAAAATTAGAAAATAAAACTTCAATAAAGCCTACATACGAAGTTTCTAGCTTTGATGAATTAAAAGAAATATTGATTAATTCATAAACAGTTTTAATTACATAAAAAGGGGCTGTCTCTGAAATGATTTTTAAAATCATTTCAGTAGACGGTCTTTTTATTTTTTATTCATATATTTATATGAAATTATTTCTAAATGAACAAGTTTTTTGACACGACAAATAGGAGGT
>NZ_JAJNOS010000022.1:0-42592 GCF_021044725.1 Clostridium sp. NSJ-145 | reverse complement strand
CAAAATTCTAAAGTAAATAGATACAATAAAAATATAAAAAGAGATAAAGATCCTTGGTAATCCAAGGATCTTAGTTTGAAAAGATATGAAAAATATACGTAAAATATTTTACAGAACTCGGCTTATGGTTAAAATAACATTACTTAAGAGGAACCTTATAATAAAATAAGTATATTTAGTAAATTACTACAATAAAAAAATTAATTAGTTTAATTGATTTAATTTATAACGTTAAAAATACCTATATCAGAGTGTTCTGATATAGGTATTTCTGTTAGAAGATAATTCATTAATTAAAATCATTTTAAATATTAAGTATATAGAATAATTAATATTTAGAGTCATGAGTATTTATCCATTCAAGTAATTTAATTTCATTAACATACCATATTCTACCGATTCTATAAAAAGGAAAGCCTTTACTATGCAATAAGTTTTGCATAGTACTTTTTTCTATTCTTAAAAGTTGCATTGCTTCTGATTAGTATAAAACTTCAATTTCTTACATAAAAAATCCTCATAGTTATTTCTTAAATTTAAATTAATATAATCTTTTAAATAGATTATTAATAGGTATTAATTAAATTTTAGCAAGAAAACAACAGGATGAGATTTTTGCGAATTTTTATACTTAAAAAAGTATATTTTCTAATGGATACTAAATTGAAAATATAAAAAATAAAAGCTATTGTACTAGCTTTTAGAAGTATTTATTATCTAATTATTCCTAATTAAATACGTAGGACATTTCAAGGGATACCAGAGTATATCTCATACTATTTACTCAATTTTATTCCTTTGGATATAATTTGAGATTGTTATGAAGAGAGAGATAAAATTATTTTTGACTATCTAAAAACTCAAGTGCCTAATGAAGAAGAGAAAGAAGTTTTTATAAGTCAAAATTCACAAATAGAGACATCTTTTAATTATGAATAGATAGATGGGCAAGATATATATAGTTTATTGGGAAGATAGCTATGTTTACAACAATATTTTTATGTATAGAGTTAGCAGCATTATTCGTGAAAAATACCAATAAAATTTAGAGAGTATTTTATTATGTTCTAAATTTGGACGTAAGAAGTTAGATTTGGCTAAAATTAGAGCAGCAATGATAATTGTGGTGGTCACATATGTATTATCAATAATGGTATATGTAATTTGTAAATTATTTTTGTAGGCATAAGAGGGACAGTAGATAGATTTGTGTAATAACAATATATCTACTGTCTTTTTTTAAGAATCATAAAGATCAATTTACTGTAATAGTTTGTAAAACTGTAAAAGGTAAAGGAGTAGTAGTTTCGGAAGATATTGATACAACTATATTTGCTATAGGAATAATAGTTGATACAGCTATAGAGAAAAAGAAATTGGAGCAGTAGTTACTGCAGAAGAACACAGTATAATTGATGGACTAGGATTAGTTGTAGCTGAAAATTATCCAGTTCTAGTTTTAAGAGGTGAAATAAACGATACTTTTGGGAGAACTGCTAAGGTAGATGAATTATTAAAGATTATAACTTAACTTCAGAAGATGCAGTAAATAAAGTTAAAGAGGGAATAAATATAAAATTATAGAATGACAATTAATACCCAAAGGGGCTGTATAATTGAAAGGTAAGATAGAGAAATAAATGATGTTAACCCTATAAGAATACATAATTGCTTTAAAATTAAGAAAAATATATTGGTTGTTATTGCGAATGATAATATCAAAATTTTGGGAAGTTTCAACAGAAAAAGTTAATAAATTCATACGTTTTAATAATGAAACTTTTATAAACTTTTATATTAAGAGTTACAATAGCGCTGGAAGAGAATTTAAAGATACTGCAAGAAATATTTGAAGAATTTAAACATTATTTAGGTGGTATAGTCTTAAAGAATAATCTAAAATTGTTTAATAGGTAGATAATGAAAGATATGTTTAGTACATATGGACAAAAAATACTTATCAAAGCCTATTAGGACTATAGAAATATTATAAAAAGTTTAAATTTCATACAAAATAAAGCTTCAAAAAATTGAAGATTAAATGAAAATCTAAGTTAAATATGTTAATCTTATTTTGAGAAAGTTATAGAAGATAAAAAATATGAGGAGGAATGTTATGATAGTATTTTGAAATTAAATTTGGGTTTATAAGAGGTTTTTTAGCTATGGATAATAATTGAGCGACAGCGGCAGGGATGCCTCCAATAAATTGTGGAGGTTCTAATATGAAAAATATAAGCAAAAATAGATCGATAAGATTTTATGATGCTGATTACAACCAGTTTAAAGATGTAGTTAAGAGTGAAGGCATAACACAAGCAGAGTTTATGCATGTACTGTTAGGATATTTTGATAAATTTAAATTGGAAGAAAATAAAAACAATATTGTAGGTGAAGCTATTATAAAAAATATAGAGCTAAAAAATATTATTAAGGATAAAGATAAGGAAATAGAAATACGGGATGAAAAAATATCTATTCTGCTAAATGAACTTAAAAGCACAGTAGAGAAAGAATATAAATACCAACGTGAGAGTGACGAACTAAGAATAAAATTAGCTTTAAAGGAAGTTGAAAAGAGATAAAAAGGAATTTATCTTTAACGGTTATGGATGACCTAATAAATTAATTTGTTAGGAGACCATGTTATGATTAAAAAAATTAAGTTTGAAGTTTATGAAAATGAAGAAAAAGAAGTAGAGCTTGGCAAAACAGTATATAAGTTTATTGCAGAATCAATATTGGAGAAGTATATATCAGAAGTGTTGAAGAAAAATACTGAAGATATCATGTTGGAGGATTAGTACAAGATGCTTAAAGTAGAATTTAATTCAAATTTAGAAGAGTTATTTATTCTTATATATATTAGAAAAAGTAAGAAGCTAGAGTATGGTGTAACTTTCGAAACACAAGTAGATAGATGTAAGAGAGAAGCAAAAAAGTATTTTGGAGATAAAGCTGAAATAAAAATTTTTCCAGAGGAAAATAAGTCAGGTGATGATGCTACTAGACCAGAATACAATAAAATGAAGAATTTTATTAGAAATAATAAAAAGTGTATTGTTTATTCTTACGCAGAAAATAGATTAGTTAGAGATGTAGAAGAAGGCGTAGCGTTATCAAAATTCTTGAGAGCTAAAAAAGTGGATTTATATATTTATCAAAAAGGGAACCTTCACATAGATACACCCGAAGGATTAAGCTATTTTATAAGTAATTGTAATAATGCTGAAACTGAACTAAATGTAACTAAAAAAAATCAGGCTGAGAACGCATTTAGAAAAGCAGAGCTTTCAATTAAAACAGGTAGCCAAGCTCCATTCGGATATACAAATAATAGTCGAGAAATATTTATAAATGACTCGCTGAAAAAAGAATCATATTATTCTATTAATGAGATAGAGATATATAACGTTATTAGAATATATGAATTATATTTAAAGCATCAATCTATTTCTAAAGTAACTAAGATTTTACATGAAGATAATGTATGTGGAAAGTATGGAAATGATATATGTAAAACTACAGTAAGAAGTATATTAACGAACCCAGCTAACGTAAAAACTAATGAAAAGGTAGTTGATTACTTTTATGGACAAGGATTCGAAATTGGAGAAATAGAGTTTGGGAAAGGTGGCAACACCTACGGTAAAAAGTCAAAAGCAGAATTTTTGAATGAAGAATATAGAAAGAAGCATTTCTTTACATTGCATCATGATGGTGTTATTGAAGCTGATAAATGGTTAGAAGTTCAAAGAATTTTGAAGAATAACTTAAAGCTAGCACCTAAAAAAGGGAAGTCAAGAAAAAGTGCATTAGATAACTTGCTGAAATGTAGATGTGGAGCAGATATGAAAATAGCTTCTATTAAAGAGGAAAAGGTATATTATTGCTGCTCTGTAAAGTGTGGTAATAAAAATGTAAATGGGACAAACTTAGAAAAAATGCTTTTTGAGGATATAGTAAAAATTAATAAGAGTGTATTAATTCAAAATATGAGAAGTAATTATAGCAAAGTTTTAAAGAAAGTAAGTGTTGGTTATAAAAATCTAAATAAAGAAAAAAGTAATCTAGATACTCAATATAATAAATTAGTTGAGAAGCTCATTATTCTTGAATCAAATAATGAGGCTAGAGTAATTAGTTTAACTAGGGCAATAGATAAAAAGTATTTAAGAATTGTAAAAGTCAATGAGAAACTAGAATTAATAGATAAAATGATACCTAATATTAATAATAAAGTAGAAGAATATACTTTATCCTTAAATAATAAAAGTTTAAGAGATATATTATTTGAAGAAGCTGATTTAGATACACGAAAGAATATATTAAGAATGATAATTAAAGAGATGATTTGGGATTCTGATACCAAAACAGTTTATATAAAAAAGAATAAATAGATCTAAAGAGATTTCTGAGAATAAATATGTCAGAAATCTCTTTAGATTTTGATGTGAATTATTTGAGGGTAGGGCTAGTAACAAAATCATTATTAATTTCATAGGATAATTATAAGTATTAATTAATAAGGTGAATCTATTTTGAAGGACAATATTAAAGTCATTATAAATGAAGTAGAGGGGGAGTGTGTTACAGCAGAAGGATATAAAACAGTTGCAAGGGGATTACTAAATGTCTTTGGAAAGGATACATGTAAACTATTGGTTAATCAGTTTAATAAGAAAAGCAATAAGGATGAGAGTAAATGACATGATTCCAATATTTAAAACTTGTAAAATATTAAGGTGAAAGGTAATCTAGAAATTGTAATACACAAATACCTTACTAAATAATTTAAAATAATTATTAAGAAAGGTGAAATTAATATGAAAATAGCTATATATTCAAGAAAATCTAAATTTACGGGAAAAGGAGACTCTATAGGAAATCAAATTGATAGATGTAGGGATTACATTAATTTTATTTATTCTGAACAAAAAGATATAGAGATTATAATTTTTGAGGATGAGGGGTTCAGTGGCAAGAATACTGAAAGACCCGGATTTAAAAGGATGATGCACATGGTTAAAGGGAAAGAGTTAGATTCAGTTGTAGTATATCAGCTTAACAGGTTAGGTAGAAAAGTTAAAGATATATTAGAGACAATTGATATCTTTAAAGAATTTAATTGTGCTTTACATTCTGTAACTGAGAAGATAGATACGTCTAGTCCAATGGGAACTATGTTTCTAACCATTTTGGCTAGCATATCACAATTTGAAAGAGATGATATGATACAACGTATTACGGATAATATGTACATTTTGGCTAAAGATGGTCGCTGGCTTGGTGGACAAGAACCCTATGGATTTAAGCATATTAGAGAGTCATTTACAGATTCTCATGGAAAAACAAGATACTTTAGCTCACTTATAATTAAAGAAGATGAGATGGATATTGTATTGCAAATTTATAATTTATATTTAGAGATGCAATCTTTAAGCCAGGTTCATAAGTATTTGTTACAAAGGGGAGTTAGAGGTAAAAAAGGTGGATATATAAATAAATCTTCAATAAAAAGTATTCTTATAAATCCTAATTATGTTATGTGTAATGAGGATATTATAGAATATTTAGAAGAGGATGGATATATTGTAACAAATAATGAAGATGGAAAAGGAATTTTGACTTATTGTAAAAGGTCAAATGATAAGACAAGAAATAATCCTAAAATTGCATCTACATCTAAACATTCGGGGGTAATACAACCAGATCATTGGCTAAAGGTTCAAGAAATAATGAATATGAATAAGGATAAGAAACCAAATAGAGGTAATTCTACTGCTGGGCTTTTGAGTGGAATTTTAAGATGTTCTTGTGGAGCTGTTATGAATGTAACAAAATCAAGGCAACTTAATGATGGGACAAGACCTTATTATTATACTTGTAGTATGAAGATTAGTAGTGGAGGAGCTTTATGCAATAAAAAGAATATTAATGGGTCGTTGGTCGATAAAAGAGTCATTGAAGAAGTAGTCGGATATGATGCATCTAAAGTAATAAAAGAATTAGATAAAATACTTCAGAATGAGATATTTAAAGAAGATAATGAAAAATTAGAAGAAATATATGATAAGATAAAGCTTTTAAAGAATAAAAAGAATAATATGTTCATTCAACTTTCAAATCTAGATCCTGAAGTAGATAAAGAAATAATAGTTGAATATCAAGAAATAATAAGAAACATTAATACTGGGATTAATGAATTAAATGAAAAATTATCAGATATCGAACAGAGTTCTAATATGGTAATTAAAAGTGAAATAGATATAGAAGAAATCAAAAATAAGATACAAAATTTTAAAGATACCTTTGAAATATTAAAGCATGAAGATAAAAAGAAAGTGCTTAGGAAAATATTTGATAATATAGTTTGGGATAGCGACTGTAATACAATTAGTATTACATATACAAGTAAAAACCTAAATATGTTAGAAGAGTTATGAACTGTAATTAAAAGTGCTGACTGGACTAAAAATTTCGTAGTTTGGACATCATGCAGAAGCAATATGTACGGGATCACTAGCAGGTCATAATGCTGTAAGACTTATGTTAGGAATGCCACTATTAATATTACCAGCATCAATAGCAATAGGAGACTTAATTGGATATGCAAATGAAAAAGCAGCGACAAGAGAAGGAAGAATGAATAGATATACTTTTGCAGGAGCAGGATATTTAAAGAGGATGGAAGAGTTAGGTCTTTATACTACTGATATAAATGAAATTAATAATAGGATTAAGAAAGTTAATTTAGATAATATATTTGAGCAAAAACTTGTATAGATTTCAATTTAAGGAGCTGTTACATTAGTGTAACGGCTTTTAAGCTTAATTTTAAAATATAACTAATATATTTTATCTAATTAAAATGAGATTTAAAGATACAGAAGTTAAGGTAATGAATAAGTAATAAAAAGCAGATTTTATGGGGGAATAAAAGATATTGAAGAAAATAATTTGTACTTATATCTAGCAATAGGGAAGTACAAAGTTCTATTTTTATGAACCCTTATTAAATAATCAAATAATTAGATGAAAAAACAATGCGTATGCTTTTAGCTATGGTAGTTAATGTGGTGCTGGGGAATGAAAACAACCAGAAAAGAAACCAACAGAATGCAGTTCAGCATGTGGTTAATGTGATAAATAATTAAAGCTTATCATTTTGATAATTAGATATTATTGAGGGGATATATGAAGAAATAATAATATTTATATAAATGAAGCTTAATTTAAAATCTATTTAGGAATAGAGTGTTTAGATTAAATGGACAAAAATTTATAAGAATAAAAATTGTATGTCTAAGAAAAAGATTAGAAGATTGGCTTAATAGATTAAAGATAGCAATTGCTAAATATATTAAAAGTAAACTATAATTAAATGTAATAGTAAGTAAAGAATTAAAGATGTATATAAGATGAGTTTTAATTAATGCAGGAAGGAGAAGCTCTATAAATTATACAATAAAACAAGTGGCATAGAAGTTAGGAGTAAGTGTATCAAAATTAAGATATTACTATAAAGAAGGACTTATGCCATTTGTTGATAAAAGAGAAAACGAAACAAGAGTTTTTAAGGATGAGGATTTTGGAGGAATACAAATGATTTCATATATGAAAAGCTCTCGTATGCCAATTAAGGAAATTAAGAGGTTTATGGATATGTGTTTAGTAGGTGACGATACTTTAGAAGAGAGATTACAGGTCTTTTACTATCGTAAGAAAGCTGTAAATCAGTAAATAGATGAATTTAATAAGGTTAGAGCTGATATTTTAGGAGGAAAATGTAATGTCAATTATAGAAAGATTAAAATCTCAAGATGATTTAACTCCTGTTGAGTGTGAGCTAGTTAGATATATATTAGAAAATCAAGATAAAATAATAAATCTTAATATATCAGATTTAGCAGCAATAACTTTTACTTCTAATGCAACGATAGTACGACTTTGTCGTAAAATTGGATTAAGTGGATACAGACAATTTAAAGTTCAGTTTATTAAAGAAGTGGAAAAAAGGCGAAAAGAAAAGAGCGATGTTGATATAAATCATCCTTTTGGTGAAAAAGAAAGTGAAGAGGAGATAATTAAGAGAATAGCTGATTTATCTAAAGAGGCTATTGATACATGTTATGAATCAATAGATTCTTTAGCAATTTCAAAAGTAGCTAAATATATAATAAATGCTAATAGCACATATATATATGCAAATGGTGATTCTCTTATAAGTTCAATAGGTTTTGCAAATAGATTGAGTAAATTAAAAATAAATACTGTTATAGCAAATCAATATGGTGAGATTTCTACTAATACTTATAATGTTACAAGAGATGATGTAGCTTTGTTTGTATCATATTCAGGGAAAAATCTAATTCAAGATAGAGATATGAGGGTTTTAAAGAGAAGTGGATGTAAAATATTAATTATAACTGCCGATAAGAATATATCTGGATATGATGGAACTATAATATTTCCTAATAGAGAAGCAGTTGAAGGAAAAATAGCTACATATTATTCTCAAATAGCAATTAATTATATTTTAAATTGTATTTATGCTATTATTTTTGCTAGCGATTTTAGAAAAAATTATAATAAAAAATATAAAATAGAAAAGTCAGAACAAAAATAAAGTTCAGGTTTGTATTCTCTTAGAGTGCAAATTCTGAACTTTTTTTTCAGAATTCTAGGATTTATAGATATAGATATTTTAGTATGATAACATGAAGTTGAAAGGGGAGAAGTATACATGGATTATAAAGAATTACTTAAAGAGGATAGTGAGATTATATTAGATTCTTTTATGAATAAGGATGCATTTATTTTAGGAAAATACATAAGTGAAATTGCAATATCTAAAAATTATGCTGTTGCAATTAGAATAATTAAAAATAATAATATAGTTTTTGAGTATTTAAATGATAATTCATCGTTTAATAATTTTTATTGGATAGAAAAGAAAATTAATGTTGTGAAAAGATTTGATAAAAGTTCAGCACTAATTGCGTATAAACTTAAATCTGAAAATTTAACTTTTGATGAAAAATATGGTGATGCTAGAGAATATGCAGTAACTCCAGGTGCAGTACCTATAAGGGTTAAAAGTGTAGGGACGGTTGGAATAATATCAGTTTCAGGATTATCTTCAGAAGAGGATCATGGACTTATTATTAAAGGATTAAAATACTTATTATCAAGAGGAGATGAATAGTATGAAATTAGGCATTGTAGGTGCAGGAACTATAGTACCAGATTTCTTAAATGCAGCAAAAGAAATTCAAGATATAGAAGTAGTTAGTATATCAGGACAAGAATCAGATTTAAAAATAATGAAAAAGTTAGCAGAAGAAAATACTATAAATAATATTTACACAAGTTATAGTGATATGCTGAAAGATGAGATTGAAATAGTATATGTAGCTGTGCCTAATAGTCTTCATTACAAATTTGCAATGGAAGCATTAGAGTCAGGAAAAAATGTAATACTTGAAAAGCCATTTGTATCTTCATATAAAGAAGCTAAAGAATTAATAGGTTTTGCAAATGAGAAGAAACTATTTATTTTTGAGGCGATTTCAAATCAGTATTTACCAAATTATCTTAATATAAAAGATACATTAAAGGATCTTGGTGATATAAAAATAGTGCAATTAAATTATTCTCAATATTCAAGAAGGTATGATTTGTTCAAAGAAGGTAAAGTATTACCAGTATTTGATCCTAAGAAATCTGGAGGAGCTTTAATGGATCTTAATGTATATAATATTCATTTCATTTTAGGTCTTTTTGGAAAGCCAGATAAAATACAGTATATTGCAAATGTTGAAAGAAATATTGATACATCAGGAATACTTACATTAGAATATCCAACATTTAAATGTGTATCAATAGGTGCCAAGGATTGTAAAGCGCCTGTCACTATAAATATTCAAGGGGATAAAGGATTTATTCATAGTGATGAGCCAGCTAATGTATTTAATAATTTTATTAAAGGCAGTAATTTAGGTGAAATTAAACATTATAATCTTAATAGTAATAAAAATAGATTATTTTATGAAATTGAAGAATTTGCAAGAGTTATTAAAGAAAAAGATTATGAAGTAGTTGCGGAATATAATAATCATACATTAAATGTTATTGAAATATTAGACGAAGCTAGAAAGCAAGTTGGAATAGAGATAATTTAGGAGGTAATTATGTTAACAATAGGTTATATAGGTAATGGAAAAAGTACAAATAGATATCATCTCCCATTTGTATTACAAAGGGATAGTATCAAGGTGAAAACAATTTATCAAAGAAATCCTAAAAATGAATCATGGGATAGAATTGAAGGGGTAAAGTATACTTCTAATTTGAATGAAGTATTAAATGATGAAGAAATTCAATTAATAGTTGTATGTACTAGACATGATAGTCATTATGAATATGCGAAATTAGCTTTAGAACATAATAAACATTGTTTGGTTGAAAAACCTTTTATGGAAACATCAGAAGAAGCTAAAGAAATATTTAAACTAGCAAAGGAAAAAGGATTAATAGTACAAGCTTATCAAAATAGAAGATTTGACAGTGATTTTTTGACAGTACAAAAAGTTATTGAGAGTGGTAAGCTGGGAGATTTATTAGAAGTAGAAATGCATTATGACTACTATAGACCATATATACCAGAATCAGTTGATAACTTCATACCATCATCTTCATATTTATATGGACATGGGTGTCATACTTTAGATCAAGTTATAAGCTATTTTGGTAAACCTGATAATATTCATTATGATGTACGTCAGTTATTAGGTAAAGGTAGAATGAATGATTATTTTGACTTGGATTTATATTATGAAACATTAAAGGTATCGGTAAAATCAAGTTATTTTAGAGTGAAAGAAAGACCAAGTTTTGTTGTGTATGGCAAAAAAGGATGCTTTGTAAAACAGACTAAGGATAGACAAGAAGAACATTTAAAATTATTCTATATGCCTCATAATGAGGACTTTGGTATTGATTTACCAGAGCATTATGGTACTTTAACTTATTATGATAATGAGGGAGATTACCATGAAGAAAAGGTAAAATCGGAAAAAGGTGATTATGGTAGAGTCTACGATGATTTATATAATGCAATAATAAACGGTAAAGAAAAAACAATAACAGATGAGCAAACTTTATTACAAATGGAGATGCTAGAGCAAGGTATAAAAGATTTAAAATAGGAATATATACTTACGTTTATGTAGCTAGTTTACTAAAAGTTAATAGGAAAATCTGTAAGTTTATTATAAGCGCCGGTGTATTAATATCTAAAGCATCGGTGATTTTTTTATATTTTAATTATTGATTTACAGACAGATTTGTTAAGTGTTTATCAATAGGCCAGGTTAAAAAATAATCTTATACAAAATATAAATAGAGAGAAAGTTATGAAGAAATAAAAGGGTTTAATTTATCAATAATTATAGAATAACAGAAAAGTACATTGAGTATGAAGATGGTTGCTTTAATGTACAATTATTACATACTTACAATATACAATGCTTTTTAAGCATATATAGGTATTTAATATAAGTATTAGACATGGAATTTGTTTATGTTATTATATAATTAACAAATAAAATTATGGAAAAGAATCTAATTTTTTTTCAATAGCAAAAAGTATTTATAGAAGGGTAAAAAGTATTTTAAATAAGATTATAAAACTAAGGAGAGAAAATTTATGAATAAAACAATAAAACAAGCAGTAGCACCAAAAACAAAAGCTTTTGGTAAAGAAGCGTTTAATAAAAGTAAAGATACAGTTATCCGTTGGCTAGGTAACGCTGGTGTTATGATTAATAGTAGAGGAACTTGTATAATGATAGATCCTCTTTTAAAAGGATTCGATATGCCATTATTAATTGATATGCCTATAAGTGTTGAGGAGATATCTCATTTAGATGGAATATTAATAACACATTGTGATAATGATCATTTTAGTAGAGTAACCTGTAGAGAATTATCAGAGGTTTGTAATTCATATCATGGACCTCATTATGTTGCAGAGCTTATGAGAGAAGAAGGACTTAAAGGGATAGGACATAATATAGAAGAAACATTTAAAATTGGAGATATGGATATAACATTAACACCGGCAGATCACGCATGGCAAAATGAAAGTAGTAAATATAGCAAAATAAGAAAGTTTAACTTTGAAGATTATTGTGGATTTCGGATTGAAACAAAGGATGGAACTATATGGGCACCAGGAGATTCACGTCTTTTAGAAGAGCATCTTAATATGAAAAATCCAGATGTTATTATCTTTGATTTTTCTAATAATTCATGGCACATCGGTTTAGAGGATGCAATTAAACTTGCAAATGCCTATCCAGATGCAAAGCTTATACTTTCACACTGGGGAAGTATAGATGCACCTGAAATGGATGCATTTAATGCAGACCCAGCAGCTTTAATTGGAAAAGTTATTAATGAAGATAGAATTTATATAATGGCACCAGGAGAAGCTTTTAAATTGTAAATTAGGCTATGTTTTTAATCTATAGGTTAATATAAAATAGCTAATAGAAAAAGTATATAGAGGTATGAGTTTTAGGAGAGGTAATATGAATAATAAAAATAGAAGTATAAAACATTTAATCGTTTTAATAGTATGCTGTGGATTAGCAGCTAGTTCAATAGGAGTTTGTGTCAATTCAGCTGGAGTTTTTTATACGTCTGTATCTGAAAGTTTAGGTATAATGAGAGGAACTTTTTCAATGCATGGAACTATATCATTATTAGCAACAGCAGTTATATCATTATTTGTACCAGCAATTATGAAAAAGTATTCTTATAAAGTAATTCTAATATTTAGTGTATTAGTAGCAGGGGGTTCAACAATTTTAATGGCATTTTCTAAAGGAGTACTAGGCTTCTATATTTTAGGTGCTATTAGAGGAGTTAGTTCAGGTTTGTTTGCTATAGTTCCTATTACAATGATTATTAATAAGTGGTTTTATAAAAATCATGGTTTAGCTACAAGTATTGTATTAAGCTTTAGTGGAATAGCAGGGGCAGTGTGTTCACCTATATTTACTAAGTGTATACAGAGTTTTGGATGGGAAATAGCTTATATAATAATGGGAATAAGTATAATTGTATTATGTATTCCAGCAGTAATATATCCATTTTCTATTGATCCTGAAGAGATAGGGTTGTTAGCATATGGATATAATGCAAAGGAAAAGCAAATTATAGATGAAGTTACGAAAAGTGAGAATAATTTTAATTTCTTTAATGTAAGCTTTGTGTGTTTCTTTGTATTTGCTATATTACACACAGCGATATCAGGTATAACGCAACATTTACCAGGGTTTGCAGAAACTCTAAATTATAGTGCAACTATTGGAGCAATGATGTTATCAGCAGGTATGGTTGGAAATATTTTATCAAAGCTTGTAATTGGATTTATAAGTGATAAACTAGGTCCAGTTAAGGCAACTATTATTATGATAGCTATAAATATTATATCAATTGTTATATTATTGCTTGCACCATCATCAACAGTACTATTAATTGGATCATTTTTATTTGGCTCGGTTTATTCAGTTGGCGCAGTTGGTTTTGCTTTATTAACAAAGCATTTCTTTGGGGTGGAGAATTACTCAACTGTTTATCCAATTATTTCATTTGCTACTAATTTTGGAGGAGCATTTGCATTGTCTTTAGTAGGATATATTTATGATTTTACTGGGTCTTATGTGTATGCATTTATTATTGCTTTAACTATTAATGTCGCTAATTTAATTTTATTATATATAGTAGTAAAAAGTTATTTAGTTGCAAAAAAATTAAAGCTTGAAAATGCTGTAGTTAATTTATAGAAAAAATATTAGATAAAAAATGAAAAATTATAAAAATATATTGCAGGTAAAGTTAACTTTAGGGATATAATAACATTGAAATTAATTTATTGCTTATGATGAATTTAGGAGGAAATATGAGTAAGGACTTATTAAAAAGATTAGAGACTATGGAATTTATATCACATAAAGATGCAATATTTACTGAAATTAATGCAATTTTAGAAGAAACATTAAAATTAACAAATGAATTAAACTTAGGGTATAAAGCTCCAGAGGAAGTAAGAGAGATTTTAGCAAAGATAACAGATAGTGAAATTGATAATTCTGTACAAGTTTTAACACCTTTTAATACTGACTTTGGAAGAAATATAAAGATTGGTAAGGATGTATTTATTAATAAATCTTGTATGTTTGTTGATTTAGGTGGTATCACCTTAGAGGATAATGTATTAGTTGGACCAGAGGTAAAAATATTATCAGTTAACCATCCTATAGAACCACAAAATAGACGTGGTGTAATTATAAAAAGTGTAAAAATTAAGCGTAATGCTTGGATTGGAGCTGGAGCAATAATTTGTCCAGGGGTAACAGTTGGAGAAAATTCTGTTATTGGAGCAGGTTCAGTTGTCACTAAAGATGTACCAGATAACTGTGTATATGCAGGAGTACCAGCAAAATTTATTAAAAATATAGAAGTAGAGTCGGAAATTTAAATATCATATAGTCTTGACATAAAGTTAACTTTATCTTGTATGATATATACAAATGAAACGAAATACCTTCTCCTTAACGTCAAATGTGAAACTTTTAAGTTTTAAATGTAAAATTTACAATTACAAGTTAAGTAGAGAAAGGTATAATTATCACTGAAAAAGGAGTTTTTTATATGACATATACCATAAAAGAAGTGGCAGAAAAAATGGGAGTATCAGTTCCGACATTAAGATATTACGATAAAGAAGGACTTATGCCTTTTATTGAAAAAAAAGAAAATGGAACTAGAGTATTTAAAGATGAAGATTTTAAAGGGTTAGAAATAATATCATGTATGAAAAGGTCTGGTATGCCAATAAAAGATATAAAGAGATATATGGATATGTGTATGGAAGGTGATAGTACTTTACAAGCAAGGTTAGAAGTTTTTCATGAACGAGAAAAAATTGTAAAGCAACAAATAGAAGAGTTAAATAATATTATGGAACTTATTAAGCATAAAATTTGGTACTACGAAACAGCAATTGAGGCTGGAAGTGAATCAATTCATAAGGATAATAAAGATTTAAGCAGTAAATAACTATTTGATAAATTATATATGAATACAGAAGTATTTAATAAATATTATTGATAGATATTTATTGAAAAAAATGAAAACACTAGGATAATTCCTGGTGTTTTTCCTTAGTAAATAATATATAAAAATATTTTAAAAAAATATCTTGAGTGAAAGTTAACTTTAGGCCTTATAATAACAAGGTATTTGAGCACAGATATAATTAGTAAGAGTTTCTTTTAAGATATAGCTAAGATATTAAAAAGAAGTGTTGTAAAAGAGAGGATTGAGAGTTATGAAATTAATTAATGAAGAGCTATTAACAGGTGAACGAGCACTTTTTAAAAGTAGAAATTTAGATATAGTAAATTCAAATTTTTTTGATGGAGAATCGCCTTTAAAAGAGAGTAGCGATATTAATATTAAAAGTTGTGTTTTTGAATGGAAATATCCTTTATGGTATTGCCAAAATATTAATGTTGAAAATACTACATTTTTAGAAACGGCAAGATCAGGGATTTGGTATACAGATAATATTAATATTAAAGATAGTACAATTGATGCACCTAAAACATTTAGAAAATCTAGAAATATTACATTAGAAAATGTAACTATGCCTAATGCTTTAGAGACATTGTGGAATTGTAATAATATTGAGATTAATAAGGTAAGTGCAAAAGGTGATTACTTTGGAATAAATAGTAAAGATATAGACATTAGAGATTTAAATTTATCAGGTAATTATGCTTTTGATGGAGGTAAAAATATAAAAGTTTACGACTCTAAAATAATTTCAAAGGATGCATTTTGGAACTGTGAAAATGTTACAGTTTATAATTCTACAATAATTGGAGAATATTTAGGGTGGAATTCAAAAAACTTAACTTTTATTAATTGCTTTATTAAAAGTGAACAAGGGTTATGCTATGTTGAAAATCTAGTAATTAAAAATTCGAAATTTATAAAGACGGATCTTGCTTTCGAATATTCAACTATTGATGTTGAAAGTTCAACTTCAATTGAAAGTGTAAAGAATCCTATAAAGGGTAAAATCAAAGCAAAATCAATTGATGAAGTAATTATGGATGATATTGATATAGATGAATTAAATACAAAGATTTTTATTGAAGAGGGGTATGGAGTAGATGGAGTATAATTTTTCTAAATTAACAAATAGATTTAATACTAATTCATTAAAATGGGATGTTAAAGAAAATGAATTGCCAATGTGGGTGGCAGATATGGATTTTGAAACAGCTCCTGAGATAATTGAAGCTATTTCTAATAAGGTTAAGTTAGGTATATTCGGCTATACAGTCATTCCAGAAGAGTATTATTTATCAATAAGCAACTGGTGGGAGAAGAGGCATAACTTTAAAATAGAGAAGGAATGGATATTATTCTGTACAGGAGTTGTTCCAGCTATATCTTCAATAGTAAGAAAAATAACATCTGTAGGAGATAATGTAGTTGTACAAGCACCTGTATATAATATTTTTTATAATTCAATAGTTAATAATGATAGAAAGATACTTTCTAGTGACTTATGTTATGATGGTAGCAATTATTATATTGATTTTGATGATTTAGAAAGAAAGCTTTCAGATAATAAAACAACATTAATGATTCTTTGTAATCCTCATAATCCTATAGGAAAGGTTTGGGATAGAGAAACTCTTGAAAGAATAGGTAATTTAGCATTAAAGCATAATGTAACTGTACTTTCAGATGAAATTCATTGTGATTTAACTTATGGCAATAAAGAGTATATTCCATTTGCATCAGTTTCTAAAGAAATTGCTCAAAATAGCATAACATGTATAGCTCCTACAAAGACCTTTAATATAGCAGGGTTACAAACAGCAAGTATTGTCATTCCAAATGAAGAGCTAAGAAAGAAAGTGAATAGAGGAATAAATACAGATGAAGTTGCAGAACCTAATGCCTTTGCAATGGAGGCTACAATAGCAGCATTTACAAAAGGAGAGCCTTGGCTAAATGGCCTAATTGAATATTTATCAGAAAACAAGAGTGTAGTACTTGAGTTTATTAATGAAAAACTACCAGAGCTTAAGGTTGTTAAATCTGATGCAACATATTTATTATGGATTGATTGTAGCAAAGTAACAGAAGATAGTGCAGAATTGTGCAAATATATAAGAAGCAATACAGGATTATATGTATCTAATGGATATGTTTATGGTGGAAATGGTAAAACATTTATGCGTATGAATATAGCATGCCCAAGAATCAGATTAGAAGACGGATTATCAAGACTTGAAGCTGGAATTAAGAGTTATATTGAAAATAAAAGATAAGTAATTTTATGTAAGAAAAACCAATATAACCAAGTTTAATTTTAAGAAGTTAGATATAAGATAAATAATCTAATAGAAATATAATAAATGCATGACTTAATTTATTTAGTCATGCATTTATTCATGTAATATGTAGCTTATTTTGGATAAATATATTTGTTTCTATACTCTACAGGAGTCATATTATATTGTTTTTTAAATACACGATAAAAATGACTAGTATTAGAATAACCAACAATATCGATTATATTATTTATAGATATATCGGCGTTTCTAAGTAGTTCACAGGCTTTTTGAGTTTTTATATCTTGAATTATATTTATAAAGCTTTTCCCTATATAATCCTTTAAAATACGAGACATTTGACGTTCGCTATAGTTGAAATATACTGATAAATCTTTAAGTGTTATTGATTTATAATTACTTGAAATATAATTCATTATATTAACAATATTTGTATCAAGTGTATTACCTAGAGGATTAGGAACAATTACTGTTTCTTCATAGCTTCTAAGTAAAGTTATAAATAACTTAGTTGTTAGTGTGTTTAACATACGTTCAGAATAACTTAAAGATAAGTTAAATTCGGAGTGCATCTCTAATATTAAAGATTGAATAATTATATCATTTCCAGTTGGAAATAATAAGTATGATTCAGAAGTGGGTGAATATAGTGCTCTAGAGAAGAAGGATGATAGGATATCCTTATTTCTAAGTGTACCAAAAAATGCACTTTCAAAGGTACTTGCTTTAATTAGTAAATTAAATACTATAGAGTCATCATTAAAAACGCTTATAGCATGAGAAGTACCAGGAGCTAAAATACAAAGATCACCTTTTTTCATATTGATTGATTGGTCAGAAATCTCATTTATACAACTGCCGTTTGCAACATAGATAACTTCAAAAAAGCTATGTGTATGAATAAAACAAGGACTGTAACGAAGATGTTTGCTAACCAATACATCATAAGGAGCAGGTATAATATTTTCTTCCATAAACTCTCTTGATGGATCATAAGAAGAATCAGAGCCACCTTTTTTACAATTACATAAACTATCTAATAAAGAAGATACATGTTTTACTGTTTTAGCTTTATCTAATGTAAATTCTGGATTGTTAATAAATATGTTTTTATACATCATTTCAGATGATGATAGAGATAGATATGTATCTAAATTTAAAAAGTTCATTTTAAGTTTCCCCCAAATAAAATAACTTTACATAATAATATTATATAACGATTACAATACATAAGCTATATGAAAGTATAAAATGTCAGAAATGGACTATAAGTAATGGCATTTATAAGCATAGTAGAGAGTGAGAAACTATAATATCATAAGAATATAGCTATGATAAATGATTAAACATCGATGTGTAAACAATTACTCAATATTAAGACTAGGAGGAAGTAGATGTCGACAGAGAGAATCAACTTGGAGGGACAGTGGATTTCTAAGTTTCCTAAAGAGTATAACTATGATGCATCAGATTATTATGATGACAATCCAAATACTTTAATAAGAAAAGAATTCAACATAAAAAAAACAAATAGTAACTATTACTTAAATGTAGGTTGTCTTGGATATTATATAGCTTATATCAATGGTAAGAGAGTTGGAGATTATGAACTTAACTCTGATTGGACTCAATATGATAAAACTATATATTACGACACCTATGAAGTAAGTGAATTATTAACTGATGGCAAAAATGTAATTTCATTTGAACTAGGCAATGGTATGTATAATCCAGCACCTTTAAGATTGTTTGGAAAATATAATTTAAGAGAACGATTAAGATTAATAGGTGAGCCTTGTTTAATTGCAAGTATTCATGAGAATGAGATATGTATATTAAAAACAGATAAGTCATGGAAAGTAAGTGATGGCCCTCTACTATTTAATAATTTATATATTGGTGAGAGATTTGATGCTAGACAAGCTCAAGATCATTGGAAGCTAATAGGATTTGATGATCTTAATTGGAAAGAAGCAATTATAGATAATAATAAAAAAGGTAAATTAGTTAAAAGTAAAATTCCTAAGGTAAAGAGGAAAAAAATCCTTGAACCAATATCTATAAATATTAATAGTAAAGGAAATTTAATTATTGATTTTGGAGAGACCTTATCAGCTGTAATTAATATTTCATTTTTAGGAGTTAAAGATAAAAGCGTTAAGCTAGTTTATGCTGAAAATATTAATGAAGATAATACTGTTAATTGTGATTCTTCTTTAGCAGGAAATGTTGGAGTAGTACTTGAAGGCGTAAGCATTAGGTTTGATGGAGGACCTGGAGCTCCAGAGCAGGCAATGCAAGTAGATGAAATTATATCTAAGGATGGAGAAAATCATTATACAAACAAGTTTACTTACCATTCATTTAGATATGTTGAAGTTTCAGGATTAAAGAAAGATGATTTAAAGAGTATAACAGCAACTTACGTTTATACAGATGTAGATGTAGTTGGTAAATTAGAAACAGATAATAGTTGGATTAATAAATTATATGATTTAGCTTTAAAGACTAAGTTAAATAATATTCATTCAGTTTTTGAAGATTGTGCAAGAGAACGTTTAGGTTATGGGGGAGATATAGTTGCATTAGCTACATCAAGTCTTTTTATGTTTGATTTAGATAAAATGTATGAAAAAACAGTTATAGATTTTAGACAAGATCAAACTAAAAAAGGGGGAGTACCTGAAACAGCTCCGTATATGGGGATTCAAACTAACGGTACAGGTGAAGGTGAGGGGCCTATATTATGGCAATTAGCTTATCCGTATCTAGTATATAAACATTATCAATATTACGGAGATAAAGAGTTAATATTAGATGAATATGAATATTTAAGAAAACAAATGTTGTATTTGAAGTCAATAGGAATTGAAGAATTACAAGATAAGTGCTTAGGAGACCATGGCAGTAGTGATACTAAGGTTAGCTTCAAAGTTGGAACTCCAGATAAGAAATTCTTAGCATGTTGTGCATATTATTTATTCCTACAGTATAACAGATATTTTGCTATGTTAGTAGAGGATATGATTTATAAAGAATATGAAGAAGAGTTAGTAAAGGTAAAAGCATTTATTGATGATAACTTTAAAAATGATGATGGAACATACGGCAATAAATCTCAAAGTAGCTTTGCATTTGCAATTTTTACCCATATTTCTGATGAACCAGAAAAGCTATGTAAAATGTATGTAGATAAAATAAAAGAAGATAATGGGTATTTACGTTCAGGTATTTTTGGAATGATGATGACTTTTGAAGTATTAAATAAATATGGATATGATGAGGTTATTGAAGAATGGTTGTTTAAAGATGAATATCCGAGTATAGGAAATATGATTAAAGAGGGAAAAACAGCTCTATCAGAACAATTTGATATGAAGAATTGCTCTCATAATCATGCAATGTTTTCAAGTTATGCTCAATGGTTTTATCAAGGATTAGCTGGAATAAGAGTTAATGATGAAGCTATAAAAGCTAATAAAATTACTTTAAAACCATATTTCTCAAAAAAAGTAAATCAAGTTGAATGTACCTTTAAAACATTATCAGGAGAGATAAGTAGTAATTGGAAAGTAGAAAATGGACAAGTAATATGGAAGTTTAATATTCCAGGAGATATTGAGAAGTTTGATGTTATACTTTCAAGTGATTATTCAGTTATAGAAACAAACTATAACGGGAAAAGAAGAGAAAATGGTCAGTATTATATGATAATAAAGCTTTAATTTAAACTTAATTAAAAAATGTAGATATTAAAGAGAGAAAGTTTTGATAAAAGTATTGAAGTCAAAAGTATGAGAGGAGAATTTAATATGAAAGAAAAAGTTGGGGGATTCGGAAATTTTATAGAGAGTAAGTTACTTCCAGTAGCTGATAAGTTTAGTAGACAAAGACATTTAACTGCATTAAGAGATGGTATGTTAGCATATCTTCCATTTACAATTATTTCATCAATATTCTTGATAATAGAATTTTTACCTATTCCGGGGTATTCAGAATTTATGACTAATTTATTTAATGATGGAGGAGCTTGGGTAGGAAAGCTTGTATATGTAACAAATTCCACTAATGATGTTGCAGGTTTCTTCGTGTTATTTGCCACTGCGTACAGCTTAGCTAAGTCATATAATGTTGACAAGCTACAAGCATCATTAACAGCATTAGCAGCATTTTTAGTAGTTACACCTTATATTTCAGGTGATGCTGGAACTGCAATTCCTATGGTTAAAGTAGGAGCACAAGCTATGTTCGTTGCATTTATAGTTGCAATGGTTTCTGTAGAGATATATAGAAGAATGGAACAAAAGGGAATAGTTATAAAGATGCCAGATGCGGTACCACCTGCAGTTGCAAAGCCATTTGCTTCTTTAGTACCAGCATTTGTTACAATCTTAGTTTTCTGGATTGTAAGAGTTATTTTTGATGTAGCACTTAATTCAGATTTATTTACTACTATTAATTTAATTATTGGAAAACCTTTATTATTATTAGGTGGAAGTTTAGGTGGATTTGTTTTTGCATTATTATTCGAGCAGTTCTTATGGTTCTTTGGTATTCATGGTGGATCAATAGTTTCATCTGGAGCTATGAATCCTATCTGGACTATGTTAGAAGATGCCAATAGAGTAGCATCTATTGCAGGTGAAGCACCAGTAAATATTATAGGTTCAAGCTTTAGAACAGCTTTTGCAAGTATAGGTGTTGTTGGATGTGTAATTGCAATGGTTATAGTAGCAAAAAGTAAGCAATACAAAGAAGTTGGAAAAGTTGGTCTTGTACCATACTGCTTTAATATAGGTGAACCAGTTTTATTTGGGGTACCACTAATGTTAAACCCAATATACTTTATACCACTAGTAATAACACCAGCAGTATCATCACTAATAGCATATGCAGCACTAGCATTTAAATTAGTACCTATTCCAACAGGATTAGCACAATTACCTTGGACAACTCCACCAATAATAAGTGGATATCTAGTTACTGGAAGTATTTCAGGTTCTATTTTACAAATTGTATTATTAGTTGTAGCAACACTCATTTGGTTACCTTTCGTAAAGATTGCAGATAAACAAATTTATGTAGAAGAACAAAAAAGAGAAATGGAAATGAGTAAATAGATAATAATTATATGGTAAAAAGTTTAGGGTAGGAGAATAATATGAAAAGAAATTTTATTAGATATATATCAACGTTAGTTACAGTATTTTATATCTTTTCTATAACAGGATGTGCTAGCTCAAATAAAGAAAGTACAAGTGATAATGTTACCAATACTGTTACAGATGAAGTTAGTGAAGAACCAGTAGAAAATATATTAACTTTAACCAATAGTGAAGTTACAGAAGGTTATTCTTATTACATGTATAATGCACTTGTAGATGGATATACATCAATAAGAAGCGATGTATTAACTCCCAAATATTATATATTTGCTGGTAATAAGTCTGAAGAAGATGCTAATAAGTTAATTGCTGATTTAGGGTTACTTGAAAATGTTAGAGAATGGGCTGGAGAAGTATATGTTATTAGTCCTTTAAGTGGTGAAGTATATGATGACAAGGATAAAGAAGCATTTATTGATTTAGTCGGAGGAGCAATTAATAATGTAAAAGTAATTGGGATAGATGATGGAGCTACATTTGTAAATAACTATATTTCACAATCATGCTATTTTATCGCTGGAATGATGATTTATGGTGGTCAAATGGATGATGGATTAGAAAAAAATGATGTAGTACCTGTCTATGCAAGTAATACATGTGATGTTGCAGTAGAGTTTTATCAAAATATAAATGATGCTACAAAGAAGAGTGAAAAAGATAATTATGTTTTATATGAAAATGAAGATAAGCCACTACAAAAGGTTGTTGTTGCTTCTAAGGAAGAAACATTAAAAGAAGCATTTAATAATGCATGGGAAAGTGTATTATCAAGAAATTATAGACAACATAATGATATTGCAGAATTTTATATGCTTAGTGCAAGATCTGCTACAGAAAATTATGATTTAATAGAAGCTCCTATATTTGAAGAGTTAGGAATAACTTATAATCAAGAGATTGATCAAAATATAACAGGTATGGATGGAAAGTATACATGGTTTGAATACGTACCTAATACAGTTGCATCAAGTAAGGAAAATACGGTGCCTTTAGTTGTATCTTTACATGGAAATCAAAATGATCCAAGATTACAAGGAGATTCGACAGGCTGGCCAGAGTTAGCTGCAAAGGAAAACTTTATTGTTGTATCACCAGAATGGCAAGAAAAAGAAGTTAACTTTTTCAAATGTGATGGTTTAGGTGGAGATGGAGTTATGAATTTAGTAGAGGATTTAAAAGTAAAATATCCTCAAATAGATCCATCTAGAATTTATGTGATAGGACTTTCAATTGGAGGGGCTGAATCATTTTTATTAGGAATGAAGTATAGTAATATATTTGCAGGAGTAGGTGTTGTTTCTGGAGTTAATGTATTTGCTAATGAAGTAATAGAAATAGCTAACAATTATACTGCTGGAGAAATTCCATTACTATATTTATGTGGAGATCACGATTTCTTCCAAATGATACCTGTAGATGGAAGCAGTGAGTATGGAACAGCGTTCTTATTTGGAAATCAGGTATGGGATGAAGATGAAAATGTCCATATATTCAGCTCACTTCAAGCGTATCAAAAGGTAAATGGATTAGAAGTAAGCGAAATGGATATGAGTGCTAATGAATATTACGGCATTGCATTAGATGACCAAAAGTGGACAACACTAGGCGATAAAGAAATGTATACAGGTACATTATCTAATGAAAATGGTGTAGTTATGGAGTTAGCAGCGATTAAAGATTTAGCACACTGGAACTACAAACCAGAGGCAGAGTACATGTGGAACTTCTTTAAAAGATATAGTAGAGACGTTGAAACAGGGGAGTTAATATTTAACAATTAGATATTAAAATTAAATTATAAATTATTTAGAGCTGGTACAGTAATGTATCAGCTCTAATATCATTTAAGTGAAATTATAATAAGTAAATTACATTGATAACAGGTAAGTATTTTAATATAATAGTTATAATTAAATAAAGAAAATTTAAGGATATAGAATTTTATGAGAGAAGATATATTAAAGAAGTTATTTGAATTGACAGAAGAGGAAAAACAGATATTAGAAGGAGAGGCTGATGTTGATAAGAGCATCTATACAGATGAGAGCCAGTTTATTATTGATAGCAATAAGATATTAGCAAAGGATCAACTTATAAATATTAGAAAACATACTAGATTTGTAGAATTTCCAGAACATAAACATAATTACATTGAGTTTAATTACGTATATAAAGGAAAACTAACAGAAGTTATTTATAATAAAGAGATAAATCTAAAAGAAGGAGAAATAATATTTTTAAATAAAGATATAACACATAAAATTAAGGAAAGTTCAAAAGATGATATAATAATTAATTTTATTATTAAGCCTGAATTTTTTGATTTTTTACTATCTTTATCTAATGAGGAAAATACTATTTTTAGCTTTTTATTAAAGTCAATATATATGAATAACAATAAAGGTGAATATCTCTATTTTAAAGTTAACGATGAAAGATATATTCAAGAAATATTAGAGAAAATAATTATAGAGATATATGAACCTAGTATGATAAGTAGTACAAGCATTAAACTATTGGTAGGCTTATTAATAGTTGAATTAATAAAGACACCAGATAAAATTGAAATGTATTCAGAAGATAATTATGATAGCCTTATGGTTATTGATGTATTTAAGTATATAGATAATAATTATGCTAAAGCCACTTTAACAGAAGTTTCTGAAAGGTTAAATCAGCCTAATTATAAAATAAGTAAGCTTATAAAAAAACATACAGATATGACATTTAAGGAATTGCTTCAAGAAAAAAGGCTTGATATAGCTAAGAAACTATTAAGTGATACAGAGTTACCAATAGTAGAAGTCATTACTTCAGTAGGTTATGAAAATCTTACATATTTCTATAAGATATTTAAAGAAAAATATGGATGCACACCAAATGAATTTAAAAGTTATGATATTTAAAAATGCAAATAAGGTTAATAAATTAGGCAACTTTGGTTATTAAGACCAAGGTTGTTTTTTTGTATACTTAAGATAATAAATAGCATATGAGAGGTAAAGGGATGAAGATACTTAGAGTTCTTATAAGAGCTATGAAAGAGTTGTTACATGAAACTATAGAAAGAAATGGATTATTGAGCTTAGAAACTATAAGTTTAAGTCAAAGGTTAGATAAGCTTATATACATAAAACAGAAGAGTATAGCTGAGAGCTATATTAACTGTTAAACAAATAGGATTAATTAAAGGGGGAGAGTTATGAGTTATCATTTAGCTATTGATATAGGGGATTCTAGTGGGAGACATATACTTGGAAGTTTAAAAGATGGCAAGCTTCAATTAGAAGAGATATATAGATTCGATAATGGTATTCATAAAATTGATGATGAATATTGTTGGAATCTTAAAGCGTTATTTAAGGAAATAAAAAATGGTATCAAAAAGTGTAAGGAAGTTGGAAAGATACCTAAAACAATAGGAATAGATACATGGGCAGTAGATTTTGTTTTGTTAGATCAAAATGATGAGGTTTTAGGAAATACAGTATCTTACAGGGATGATAGAACAGAAGGGATTATGGAGAAAGCTTTTGAAGTTATTCCAAAGGATATGTTGTATTTACACACAGGGATACAATTTCAAAGGTTTAATACATTATATCAATTACTTGCAATTAAAGATAAAAAGCCAGAGATTCTTGATAATGCAAAAGCATTTTTGATGATACCAGATTATCTTAATTTATTGTTAACTGGGCAGAAGGTAAACGAGTATACAAATGCAACTTCAACTCAGCTAGTAAACTCTTTTGATAGAGTATGAGATGAAAATATCTTAAAAGAGTATGGAATAAATAAAGAAATCTTTGGAGAGATAAAAATGCCTAAAACAAGCTTAGGTAATTTAAGAGATGAATTAGTAGAAGAGTTCGGCTTTGACATGGAAGTTATACTTCCAGCTACTCATGATACAGGATCAGCCTTTATTTCTTCAGTTTGTAATGATTCAGATAGTATATATGTAAGTTCTGGTACGTGGTCATTAATTGGTGTGGAAAATAGGTTCCCAATATGTGTACCTCAAGCTATGGATTATAACTTTACGAACGAAGGGGGAATTGATTATAGATTTAGATTTTTAAAAAATATAATGGGTCTTTGGGTTATACAAGAGGTAAAAAGAAATTTATATCATAAATACTCTTTTAGTGAGTTAGTCCAAGAAGCAAATAAGCATAAAGATTTTCCTTCTATTATAGATGTAGATCATGATAGATTTTTAAATCCAAATAATATGATAGATGAAATAAAGCTTTACTGTATGGAAACAGGGCAAAGAGTACCAGAATTAGTTGGGGAAATTGCTTATTGTGTATTTAACAGCTTAGCTTATAGTTATAAAAAAGCAGTAGGAAACTTAGAAGAAATATTTGAAAAGAGCTTTGAAAGAATAAATATATTTGGTGGTGGCTGCCAAAATAATTTATTAAATCAATTAGTTGCAAATGCTACTGGCAAAGAAGTGTTAGCAGGACCAATAGAAGCAACAGCAATAGGAAATCTTGCAGCTCAATTAATAAGTGCTGGAATTCTAGAAGATTTAGGACAAGCTAGAAATGTAATTAAAGAATCATTTGAGATAAATATATTTAAACCAAATAAAGGAGAGATTTAATATGAATGTTAAGGAAAAATATGAATTAGCAAAAGAGCAATATGAAAAATGGGGAATAGATGTAGACAAGGTTTTAGAAGAGCTTAATAAAGTAAAGGTATCGATACATTGTTGGCAAGGTGATGATGTAAAGGGATTTAAAGTAGTTCAAAATGCATTATCAGGAGGAATTCAATGTAATGGTAATTATCCAGGAGCTGCAAGAAATGCTGAAGAGTTAAGAGCAGATTTAGATAAAGCATTAAGCTTAATTCCTGGTAATCATAAGGTAAATCTTCACGCTATTTACTTAGAAAGCAATGGAGAAGTTGTTGAAAGAGACCAAATAAAGCCAGAACACTTTGCAAATTGGGTAAACTGGGCAAAAGAAAGAGGATTAGGATTAGATTTTAATCCAACAATATTCTCTCATCCTAAAGCTTCAGATGGATTAACATTATCTCACCCAGATAAAGAAATAAGAGATTTCTGGATAAGACATTCTATTGCATCAAGGAAAATTGGAGAATACTTTGGTAAAGAATTAGGACAAACTTGCTTAACAAATCTTTGGATTCCAGATGGATATAAGGATATTCCTGCAGATAGATTAGGGCCAAGAGCAAGACTTAAGGATTCTTTAGAACAAATATATGCAGTTGAAACTGATAAAAACTATAACTTAGACTGTGTAGAATCAAAGGTATTTGGAATTGGTGCAGAAAGCTATACTGTAGGTTCTAATGAATTTTATTTAAAATTTGCAGCTGAAAATGGAATTCTTTCATTAATGGATACAGGACATTATCATCCAACAGAAGTAGTTTCAGATAAATTATCAGCAATGTTATTATTTGATGAAAAGGTTGCATTACATGTAAGTAGACCAGTTAGATGGGACAGTGATCACGTTGTAATTTATGATGATGAATTAAAGGAAATCGCAAAAGAAATAGTAAGAAATGATGCTTTAGATAGAGTTATTATTGGATTAGATTTCTTTGATGCAAGCATTAACAGAATAGCAGCATGGACTATTGGAACAAGAAATATGATTAAAGCATTATTAAATGCAATGTTAACACCAAATGAAGTATTAAGAAAGCTTCAAGATGAAGGAAACTTCACAGAAAGATTAGCTTTAATGGAAGAATTTAAAACTTATCCAATAGGAGATGTTTGGAATTATTACTGTGAAAAGAATAATGTACCAGTAGGTGAAACTTGGTTAAAAGAAGTTAAAGAATATGAAGAGAAAGTTTTATCAAAGAGAAACTAGTATATAAATAATTTAAGGTATAAATATAGCTCAAAATTGATGTGAAAACGTAGAAAGTAGGAGTAACTATGAGATTAAATAACGTAAATTTTATTAAAAACTTTATGAAGATAACTGAGGATGCTTGGGAAAAAGGATGGCATGAAAGAAATGGTGGAAATATTACTTATAGATTAACACCAGAAGATATTAAGGAAATATCCCTATCAATTAAATACAATAATGGATGGAATAGAATAGGTGTAAAAGTACCTAACTTAGCTAATGAGTATTTTTTAGTAACTGGAAGTGGAAAGTTTATAAGAAATATATCAGTGGATTTAGAATCAAATATCGGAATAATTAAAATAGATGAAACAGGTGAAAAATATAAGATAGTTTGGGGCTTAATAAATGGAGCTAAGCCAACAAGTGAATTACCATCACATCTTATGAGTCATTCAATTAAATTTGATGTAACAGGTGGAAAGCATAGAGTAATAATGCATTCACATGCAACTAACTTAATAGCGTTAACATTTGTACTACCATTAGATGGAGCAGTATTTACAAGAGAGCTATGGGAAATGGCAACAGAGTGTCCAGTTGTATTCCCTACAGGAGTAGGCGTTGTTCCTTGGATGGTTCCAGGAGGAGCAGAAATAGCAGAAGCAACAAGTAAATTAATGAAGAAACATGACATAGTTCTTTGGGCTCATCATGGGGTATTCTGTTCAGGAGAAGATTTAGATTTAACTTTTGGTCTTATGGATACAGTAGAAAAATCAGCTGAAATACTTGTAAAAGTATTATCTATGGGTGGAAAGAGACAAACTATAACTTCAAATAATTTTAGAGAATTAGCTAAAGACTTTAATGTAACTATCTCTGAAGAGTATTTAAAATAAATATAAAGTTGAAGAAATCAAGTAGAAGAGTGTATAGACTTTTTTGAGAATGTCAATATTACAATTTGCTTGGTTTCTTTTTTTATTTATTAGTGATTTTAATAAAATAGTAAATATTTAAAATGATTAAACAAGAATTTAATTATTCATTTTAAGGAAATAATTGAAATTTATATTGACTTAAAGTTAACTTTAAGTAGTAACATAGGAGAGAGAAAATTTTCAGTTGAAAAAATAATTATAAAGGGGAAAAATAATGGAAAATAAAATGGGAACAGAAGAGATTAGAAAGCTACTTATAAAAATGAGTTTGCCATTAATGATTAGTTTATTAATAAGCAATCTTTATAATCTAATAGACAGTATGTATGTATCAAGTTTAGGAGAAAGTGCCTTAAGTGCAGTTTCATTATCTGCACCTATAATGATGATGATGGCTGCATTTGGAAGTGGTAATGCAATAGGGTTAAATGCAGTATTATCAAAGGCTCTAGGTGAGAAGAATGATGATAAAGTTAAAAAGGCAATAAGAACAGCTTTATTTTTAGCATTAGCATCATATATAGTTATTGTTACATCAAGGCTTATAATAGTAGAACCGTATTTTAATTCACAGACTAATGATGCAGAAATTATAAGACAAGGAACAGAGTATTTAAATACAGTAATGTTTTTAGCCTTTGGAGTAATGTTTCAGTGGGTTCTTGAAAGACTTTTAATTTCAACAGGGAAGACAAAATTATTTATGATTACTTTATCATCAGGAGCAATTATAAATATAATTCTAGATCCAGTGTTCATATTTGGACTATCTGCCTTAGGTATTCCAGCATTAGGAGTTAAGGGTGCAGCAGTTGCAACAGTATTTGGACAAACATTTTCAGCATTTTTAGCATTATACTTTAACTACAAATTCAACAAAGAGTTAGATATGAAGTTTAGTATAATACCAGATTGGCATACCTTTATTGAAATGTTGAAAACAGGGATACCAACAGCCTTTATGCAAGGTTTTGTATCAGTGGTGACAATGGGTGTAAATATGATTTTGATATCATTTAGTACTACAGCAGTTGCAATATATGGAGTTGTATTAAAAGTATTGAATATGATACTAATTATGCCTCATGGGATGGGACTTGGAGTTATACCAGTAGTTGCCTATAATTATGGTGCTAAAAAAAGAAGTAGAGTAAAAGAAGCAATAAAGTTTAGTGTGATATTTAGTATAGTAGTTGGAACTATAGGAATGATAATACTAAATATTATCCCAGCATTAATACTAAATATGTTTAATCCAACTGAAGAAATGCAATCAATTGGAATAACTGCTATTAGAATATTAAGCGTAACAATTCCACTTGGAGGAATAAGTATAGTCTTATCATCATTCTTCCAAGGGTTAGGATTAGCAAAGTATAGTATGTACTTATCTTTAGCAAGGCAAATTATATTATTGATGCCAATAGTATTTTTATTATCATTAACAGAAGTGCTACCATTAGTATGGTTAGGCTTTCCAATAGCTGAAGGATTAGCTATAATAATAGGATATATGTTGTATAAACGTTCAAATATAGAGGTAATAAGTAAAATTGAAGAAGAACTTGAAGAGAAGTGTATTTAGTATTATTAATTAAAATATAAAATTATAAATTGAGTAATAAAAAACAGCTTTTAATATTAAAAAATGGAGAGAAGAATATGATAAAAGAATTTAATATAAATCAATTAGATGAAGTGATGAAAATTTGGCTTGAAGTTAATGAAGATGCCCATAGTTTTATATCAAAAGAGTATTGGAATAATAATTATGAATTAGTTAAGAGTTTATTACCAGATGCAAATATTTATGTGTTTGAAGAAGATAATATTATAAAAGGATTTATAGGTATTATTGAGGATGGATATATTGCTGGAATTTTTATAAAGAATGAATATCAAAGAGAAGGAATAGGGCATAAATTGATAGAGTATAGCAAATCCAAATATAAAGAACTTTCATTGAATGTTTATGCTAAAAATGAAAATGCATTAAATTTTTATTATAAAAATAACTTCAAAGCATTAGGTAGTAAGATTAATGAAGAAACAAATGAACTTGAATATACTATGGTTTATAAGAATAATTAATCTTAGACATAAAATACTTTAACACTTTACAAATAAGAGAATTTAAGTATATATAAATGAAAACACTGTATTATTCAAAAAGGGAATAAGCGGTGTTTTTTATTAGCAATTCTAAAATAGTATGAGAGTTATATGTGCATATGAACTAAGGGGTTGACAGTTATAGTTACGGCATTAAATAGTTTAGTTATTAAAGAGTTACAAGTATAATTGAACAATATTACTTTTAAATAAAATACTCGTAAATGATGATAAAATAAAAAAACATAAACCAAACTGAGTATTAATAAAAGTTGTATAAATACTACAATCACAAAGGAGATAAATTATGAAATTAAAGAAAATGGTTGTTGAAATATCAGACGAAGATATAATCAATTTTATGAAACTACAAAATAAAGTAATAGTATATGTATTTAAATGGATTTAAAGGTAATGAAAAGAGTGGATTATTACTTTTGTAGAGTATATGCATAAAAATTATCTAAGTTTTTTTCTTATGGTATAATATTTATATGATTTTATTAAATGGAGGTAGGACTTATGGTGAAATGTAATAATTTATATGATAATAAAAATATAGATGTTATAGCATCAAAGGGTGGTGTTAAAGTACTTGAATATAAAAAAGATTTAAGTGTTAACACTGCAAATGCTATGGCTGCATATTATGCATCAGAGATGAACGTAAGAAGAAGACAAGTATTAATTGAATTAAATGGCAATGCATATACAATTAGTGCTGGGGCAATGCAATGGACTTCTGGGAATGTGAAAATGGCAGCGGATGTTAAAGGGATTGGAGATTTTTTTGGAAAAGCAATTTCTTCAAAGGTTACAAAGGAATCAGCCATTAAACCTAAATATGAAGGAACTGGATTACTAATGTTAGAGCCTACATATAAACATATTCTTCTTGAAGATGTTTCTGAGTGGAATGGATTAGTTCTAGATGATGGACTTTTTCTTGCTTGTGAATCAAGAATAAAACAGAAGGTAGTTGCAAGAACTAATTTATCTTCAGCAATGTTAGGAAATGAAGGTTTATTTAATTTATGTCTTGAAGGAGACGGTATTGCAATTCTTGAAAGTCCAGTGCCAAGAGATGAACTTATAGAATTTATATTAGAAAATGATGAAGTAAGAATTGATGGTAACTTTGCTATTGCATGGTCAAAATCTTTAGATTTTAGAGTAGAAAAGTCAAGTAAAAGCTTAGTAGGATCAGCAGTTTCAGGCGAAGGTTTTGTAAATGTGTATCGAGGAACAGGTAAAATCCTCATGGCACCTATAATTTAATACAAAATTAATTGTAACAAAAAGGATGTGTTTAAACACATCCTTTTATCATAAAGTCTTTACTTAAATAATTAACAATATTACTTTTAAATAAAATACTCGTAAATGATGATTAAATATAAAAAAACAAACCAAACTGATCATTTTACACAATAACAAGCAAAACAAAATTTAGGAATGAAATAGATAAATACGATGAAAGATAAATATAGGGTAAATTAAGTAAGGAAATAATTTGATGGTAAAAAATGTTTATATATAGTTTTTAATTATGTATAATTTATTTATAAAAACAATTATATTTAATATTTAGTATAGTATCTATAAATTATATAAAGTTAAATTAGGAGAGGAATATAGATATGAAGCAAGAAAAGGAAAAGAGAAAGAAACAAATTAAAGCGTTAAATGAACCTCCAAAGCTTACGATTTTAGAAGAGGTTGGTAATGCAGTTGTCCATGGTATAGGAGCAGGGCTTGCAATAGCGGGATTTATTCTACTTCTATTAAAATCAGATACAGGTCTTAAGGTGATGGCATCTTGTTTTTATGGGATAAGTTTATTTCTATTAATGATTATGAGTACCTTATATCATGCTTTTAAAAGTGGGTCTAAGGTAAAACGCTTATGGAGAAGGTTTGATTATTGTTCTATTTATCTTTTAATTGGAGGAACATTCGCACCGTTGTACCTAGTGTATTGGGGGAATACCCTTGGAATAATTATTTTCTCTATACAATGGGCCTTAATTGTTTTAGGGATAGTGATGATTAGCGTTTTTGGACCAGGAAGATTTAAATGGTTACATTTTTCTTTATATTTTATAATTGGATGGAGTGGATTAGTGTTCTTGCCAGACTGGTTTCATAATAATAGACCACTTATGTGGATGATTTTAATTGGTGGGGTTGTATATACTGTTGGAATGATTCCATTTACAAAAGATAAAAAGTATTCACATTTTATATGGCACTTTTTTGTGATGATAGGTGCAATTCTGCATTGGATTGGTATTTATTATTACATTTATTAAAATATAAAAAAGATAAGGAGCTTCGTGTTATATGATGCTCCTTTTGATATAAAGTATAAAGTTTAATGATTTTATTAATAAAAATACTTATTATATTAATTTTATTAAAATAGTTACTATTCCAAGAATTCCAAGACATGTACCTACAATTCTATTTAATTTTTTAATCTCACACTTATTTGCAAATTTTGCACTAACATATGCACCAATAAGACAAAAGATTGTAACTAATAACATAGGAATAGGTTGTAGTATAGCTCCCATAGAGATATGACTTATTGCACCGGTTAAAGCAATAAGAGTCATAATCATAGTGCTTGTCCCTACAGCAACTTTTAAATTATACCCAAGGAGTAATGTAAATACTGTAAGCATTAAAATTCCTCCGCCACTTCCAGTAAATCCACAAATCCAACCTATACCACATCCCAAAAACATTGCTTGTAGGATCTTTTTCTTACTTATTTGATTTATTCCAGATTTTGCATCATGACCTTTTTCAATAGGTTTTACTAAAAACTTTATCCCAAGAAAAATTGTAGTTGCCATAGAAATATAGCCTAGGCCATCGGGTTGTGACTGTGAGAAAAGATATCCGCTATAGCTACCAATGATAGATCCTATAAAAGCTGTTATTGTAACAAGCATTCCATTCTTTAAATCAATATTTCTATTTTTATAATAAGTGTACGCTGTCAATAGACTAGCAAGCACATCTGCTGAAAGTGCTACTGTTACAGCATCATAACTCTGCCATCCACATACACTAACAAGCAAAGGGGTAATAACTACTGCTGCAGAAAGACCAGCAAGTCCTGTTACAACACCTGCCCCAATTCCTGCTAAAATATAAACAAGATATAACATGACATACTCTCCTTTTAATACTAATATTGTTTCAGTTTACATCTTAACATTTTACATTATATAACAATCGTTCGCAATTTAATTAATAATATATTAACAATTAATTTAGATTATAGTCTATAAACTCTTGTGCTAATGGTATTTTTAACTCAACTACCAATGGGTATTAATTATTGTAATAGGGAATCGGTTGAGGAAGATACAAAAGCTTTTTTACTTTAAATATATTTTGATATAATTTAATTAAAGATAGATATATATGAGGAGAATAATATGAGAAAAACAAGATTTTTATATCAGCATGGTAAAAGTAAAGCTTTAACAATAAGCTATGATGATGGTGTTCAATTTGATGAGAAATTAGTAAAAATACTTAATAGATATAAATTAAAGGCCACATTTAATGTTAATTCAGGTATTAAGCCAGGAACTACTTGGATAAATAAAGGTATAGATGTAACAAGAATAAATTTAGTGGAAAATAAAGATCTTTATAAAGAACATGAGATAGCAATTCATACTTTAACACATCCACATTTAGAGAAATTAAATGAAAATGAGATTCTTAAAGAAGTTTTAGAAGATAAAATTAACTTAGAAAGAATTTATGGAGGAGTAATTAGAGGAATGTCTTATCCTTTTGGAACATATAACTCAAAGGTTAAAGATATTATTAGAACATGCGGAGTTGACTATTCAAGAACTGTTGTTGAAAATGAGGATTTTACATTGCCAAATGATTTTCTAGAATGGCATTCAACTTGCAGACATGCTAATCCAAGATTAATGGAAATAACAAAGAGATTCTTAGAAAAAGAAGATGGTGAGTTAGATTTATTTTATATTTGGGGACATAGTTATGAATTTGAAGTTGATAATAATTGGGAGCTTATTGAAGAGTTTGCTGAGAAGGTCAGTAATAAAGAAGATATTTGGTACGCAACAAATATAGAAGTTTATGATTATATAACTGCTGTTAGGTCGCTTAAGTTTTCTGGAAATAAGTCAAGAGTTTACAATCCAAGTGCTTTAGACGTATGGATTAGTGTTGATGGAAAAACTGTAAAAATAGACTCAAGAGAAACAATTGAATTATTATAAAAGTAGAATCTTGATTTATTCTAGTAAGATTCTACTAAATTTTAAATATCAGTTACTGTTAGCAAACAAAAACAAGTTTTTATAGGATGTTTTATAAATAATAAAAAATAACCTAATAAAATAAACAAAAGGTTCTAAATGCTTATATTTAGAACCTTTTGTTTATTTTATTGATTTTCTTCTTCATGATTTTTAAGTATCAAATTAGATCTTCTATTATCTAGCGGATTATGATTCTTAAATTCTATATATTGATTTTCTTGAGGTTTCATAATAACCTTCCAAAGAGGAAGTCTACCTTCAGGAGTATTTGCAACAACTGAAACATTACCATGAGTTTTATGAAGAACCCAACTATAAGTATCGTTTATTACTAAAGCTAAGTCTTCTTTAGATATTAATGCATAGCCTTCTTTTTTATCAAGTTTATCCTTTAATATTATAGAAATAGTATTTTCGTCTTTTTCTTCGTATTCATTACCACTATTCTTTTTAGCTATATCTAAATTACATCTTCTATTATCTAAAGTGTCACCATTTAAATATTTTATAGGTGCCTTTGGACTAACCTTTAACAGTACGCTTGCTATGCTTTGCTTTAAAGGCTTATTTTTGCTATTTTTCTTAGTTTTACTTATATTTTGAGCTATATAATTGTTATAATCTTTATTCCATTCTGCAAACCAAGTTCCCATATCATTTATTAAAGCTAAATCATCCTCATCTATTTTTGTAATAAGTTCTGTTCCGTCTTTTTTTAGAATTGTAATGTAAACAACATTATCTTTTACTTCATAAGAGTTTCCTATATTTTTATATATCGGTTTCATTTTTACACCTCATAATATCTATATTTTATTAATTTTTTATTTGTCCACAAAATAATACTTTTAACTACTTACTTTATTATAGACTAAAATCTAATTATGTAAACTATATTATATAATATGTATTCAAATATTTTCCATAAGGTAATAACTAGTTAAAAAGTATGAAATTATAAAAAGTATTAATTTATTAGTAATTTCTTCATACAAAATTTTATTTAATGTATAATTGAAAATATATCATATAGCTTATGATAAAATTTAATATACAAAAGGGGAGATTTATTATGAAAAAGCTTATAAAGGTGATGTCATTAGTTTTATGTTTAAGCTTATTAATAAGTTGTGGTACCGAGAAGCTTAGTGATAAGTATAATGAGGAAGAAATAAAGGGAGTATCAGAACAAATAATAAATAATTTGAATCATAATAATTATGAGGCAGTTTATGATATGAGTACAGATGCTTTAAAAGAAACCATTTCTGAAGGAACATTAGAAAGTATATGGACAGGCATTAGCGAACAGGTAGGAGCTTTTAAAAAAATATTAAATTATGAAGTAAGAGAAAAAGATGGAAATCCAGTAACTGCTGTTAAGACGGAATATCTTGAGAAAAATGTAAGATTTATCTTTGTATTTACAGAAGATTTAAAGCTAGATGCAATGGATATAAATTAGTAGAAAGATATTACTAAAAGATCATACAAATTATTGTGTGATAAATTTTGCTAAAAATGATAATGAAGAAGCTTTGGAAAAGTTAAATAATGCATTAGATAAGAGTAAGTGATATAATGTATTGACTAAAGAAAAAAAGGAGTAATTTTATAATGGAATTAAGCATAAATGAAATTAATGAATTAAGTGCAGTAGAACTTTTAGAAAGAGCTTATGGTAAAAAGTTAGAAAGTAAGAAAACTGTATTGGAATATATAGAAATAGTAAAATTTTTAAGAGATCCTGAAGTTAATCCAGAAAAGGTTCAAGAAACATACAATCTTATATACAACAGTATAGATAAAATGAATGATTCAGTAAAACCAAATACTATAATGTTCTTAATGAATGCTTTAAAGGCTCAGTTAGGTAAATTTGTAAGTGATAAAGATCCTAAAAAAGAACATGGATTTATCAAATACTTTAAGCTAGCATATCCAGCGAAGATGAGAGGTAAGGGATTTACAAGAGTTCTTATGAATATAAATAATATAACAGATGAGCAGATATGGACTACTATTACGTATATTAATAGAGGCTATATAAAGAGGGAAATATATCTTACTGGTGATGACAAAATAGCTATAAAAGAGATGGTAGGAAAGTTAGTTGCAAAGAATAATATTAAATATGTTAATCAAGTAAAGAGTATGGAAAAATTACTAAGTGCTTTAGGTATTAAAGTAATAAATGTAGATGGTAAGTTTAAAATAAAATAAATGTTAAATTACCCCAAAGGTTTGTAAAAATATAAGCCTTTGGGGCATTTTTATTTTCAAGTTGTATTTTGGGTTAGAGAAATAAAAGCTTTTAATCATAACATTAATATTACGTATTAATTAAAATAATTAGTTAAATTATGAATATAATACAGTAACGGCATTAATTTGTTAAATTAAATATAAGGAGGATAATGTATGACAGAAAGCAAATGTCCAGTGACAGGAAGGAGTAGTAAAGATATGTCTGGTGAAGGATATACAACAAAAGATTGGTGGCCAGACCAATTAAATCTTCAAATTCTTCATCAAAATTCAGATTTAAGTAATCCAATGTCTAAATGTTTTGACTATGCTGAAGAATTCAAAAAACTAGACCTTAAAGAGATAAAAAATGATTTGTATAAGTTAATGACAGATTCTCAAGACTGGTGGCCTGCTGATTACGGTCACTATGGCCCATTATTTATTCGTATGGCATGGCATAGTGCAGGAACATATAGGATTGGAGATGGTAGAGGTGGTGCTGGTAAAGGAACACAACGTTTTGCACCTCTTAATAGCTGGCCAGATAACGTTAATCTAGATAAAGCACGTCGTTTACTTTGGCCTATTAAAAAGAAATATGGAAATAAAATATCTTGGGCGGATCTTATGATATTGGCAGGTAACTGTGCATTTGAATCTATGGGAATAAAACTGATAGGTTTTGGTGGTGGACGTGAAGATGTATGGGAGCCACAAGAAGAGATTTATTGGGGAAGTGCAAAAAAATGGCTTGGAGATAATAAAATGTCAAGTGATGGAGAATTAGAAAATCCACTTGCGGCTGTCCAAATGGGATTAATTTATGTAAATCCGGAAGGGCCAAATGGAAAACCAGATCCAATGGCATCAGCTAAAGATGTTAGAGAAACTTTCTCACGTATGGCTATGAATGACGAGGAAACTGTTGCACTTATAGCAGGGGGACATACCTTTGGTAAGTGTCATGGTGCAGGTCCTGCTACATATGTTGGTCCTGCACCAGAGGCTGCACCTATTGAGGAACAAGGACTAGGATGGAAGAATAGTTATGGAAGTGGTAATGGTGAATATACTATAGGTAGTGGAATAGAAGGTGCATGGAAAGCAAATCCTACACAGTGGAATATGGGTTATCTAAAAACATTATTTAAATATAAATGGGAGTTAGTTAAAAGTCCTGCAGGAGCATATCAATGGTTAGCGATTAATGTTGATGAAGAGGATATGGTAGTTGATGCACACGATCCTTTAAAGAAACATAGACCTATGATGACTACAGCAGATTTATCACTTATTACTGATCCTAAATATAAAGCAATAGCATTAGATTATTTAGAAAATCCAGAGAAATTTGCTGATGCTTTCGCACGTGCATGGTTTAAATTAACTCATAGAGATATGGGGCCAATATCAAGATATCTTGGACCAGATGTTCCAACTGAAAGGTTTATTTGGCAAGATCCTGTGCCAGTAGTTAATCATAAATTGATTAATAAAAAGGATATCATACATCTTAAGAAAAAGATTCTATCATCTGGATTATCTATATGTGAGCTTGTTAAAGTAGCTTGGGAATCTGCATCAACATTCCGTGGTTCAGATAAACGTGGTGGTGCAAACGGTGCAAGAATACGTCTTGAACCACAAAAAAATTGGGAAGTAAATGAGCCAGAAGAGCTTAATAATGTTCTAAATGTATTAGAAGAAATCCAGGTAAAGTTTAATAAATCACAATCTGGAAATAAGAAGGTTTCTCTAGCAGATATTATTGTACTTGCTGGATGTGCTGGTATTGAACAAGCTGCAAAAAATGCAGGATATGATATTATTGTTCCTTTTACTCCAGGCCGTACTGATGCAACTCAAGATCAAACAGATATAAATTCATTCAGCGTACTTGAACCTAAAGCAGACGGATTTAGAAACTATATAAAAAGTGAAATTTCAGCAAAACCAGAAGAAATGTTAATTGACCGTGCACAACTATTAACACTAACTGCTCCTGAAATGACAGTATTAATTGGTGGGATGCGTGTGTTAAATATAAATTATAAGCAGTCTAAAGATGGTGTATTTACAAATAAAACTGAATGTCTTACAAATGATTTCTTCCAAAATCTCCTTGATATGAATACAGTATGGAAACCAATAGATGAAGATAAGCAAAGATTTGAAGGTTGTGATAGAGAGACAGGAAAGGTAAAATGGACAGCAACAAGAGTTGATCTTATTTTTGGTTCTAATTCGCAACTTCGTGCAATAGCTGAAGTATATGCATGTGATGATAATAAAGAAAAGTTTTTGCAAGATTTCGTAAATGCTTGGAATAAAGTTATGAATGCAGACCGTTTTGATATAAAAAGATAAAAACTAGACCTTGAAGGTCCAGTAAATTTCCAGTGGCAAGCAGTTGCTTGTCACTTTTCTAGAAACCAATGTATCTTATTGACTTATACTGTGTCAAATTATATAATTATTTCCAATTGATAAAATAAATAGAAATATAAGTAATTTGGGGATGGTATAAAAATGACAAACGAAAAGATAAGTTTGACAGAAGGAAATGCAAAGATTGGTATGTTAAAGTTCGCTCTTCCAATATTTTTAGGACAAGTATGCCAACAGCTATATAATGTTGTAGATGCCATAGTTGTAGGGAATTATGTTGGGCAAAATGCTTTAGCAGCAGTTACTAGTACTGGAGCATTAATATTTTTACTTGTAGGTTTTTTTGGAGGAATGTTTTCAGGAGCAGGTGTAATTATTTCTAGATACTTTGGAGCAAAGGATGAGAAAAAGATTAAAAAAGCCGTTGGAACTGCAGTATCATTTGGATTTATTAGCGGTACAATCCTTACTATAATAGGCACTTTATTAACACCGACTATTCTAAGACTTATGGGAACTCCTGATAATGTATTTCAAGATTCATCAATATATATAAGAACATATTTTACAGGTATTATTTTTGTTATTATGTATAATACAGCTTGTGGTATTTTTCAAGCTGTAGGAGATAGCAAACGTCCTTTATACTATCTTGTTATATCCGCTATAATTAATGTCATTTTGGATATAGTATTTGTAGGATTTTTTAATATGGGAGTTATAGGAGCTGCAATAGCTACAGTAATATCACAAGGTACAAGTGCATTTTTAGCTTTTTTTAGATTAGCTCGTATTGATAGCACATACAAAGTAACCATAAAAGGTATTTGTATAGAAAAAAGTATTCTTAAAAGTATGATAAATATAGGATTACCTTCAGGTATACAAAATTCAGTGATTGCTTTTGCTAATGTAGTTGTTCAATCAAGTGTCAATTCATTTGGTGCAGTTGTTATGGCTGGAAATGGTGCATATATAAAATTAGAAGGCTTTGCTTTTATACCAGTTACAGCATTCTCAATGGCAATTACTACATTTGTAAGTCAAAATATTGGTGCTAAAAATTTTGATAGAGTAAAAGAAGGAGCAAGATTTGGAATTTTATTTTCTTGTATTTGCGCTGAAGTAATTGGGCTAGTTATATTTGTCTTGGCTCCATATCTTATTAGTATATTTGGAAATAATCCAGATGTTATAGCTGTAGGGGCACAAAGAGCACATCTAAATGCATTATTTTACTTCTTATTATCATTTTCACATTGTGTATCTGGTGTTTTAAGAGGGGCTGGTAGGTCAAAGATACCTATGTTAACAATGCTGATTTGTTGGTGCGTAATACGTGTTTCATATATACAAATTGCAACACATTTAATAAATGATATAGCAGTAGTATTCTGGGCATATCCTATTACGTGGTTCTTAAGTACAACTGTATTTTTAATATATTATAAAAAATCAAATTGGCTTGAAGAGTGTAAAAAGAAAGCATTAAGTATAGAGATTAAAAGTATTTAAATAAATATAGCAAGAGTGTTTTTGCATTATAAAATATTAGTATAATTTTAGTGGTAGGCTTTAGCTTTCCACTTTTTTTGTATATGAAAGTTCAAAATTTAATGCATGTAGGGTTTTTAGAAGTTTTGACTTTTCACTTAAGGAGTGTAATGAGATACTTCAATGGAATTCAATCTCTGAAGTGAAAACTAAATTTGAAGAAAATATCAAGCTTCAAAATTATAAGTTAGAGTTTCAAAAGATAAAGAGATAGAAGTTATTGATGAAGAAGGAAATGTTATAGAGGGTTTATATGCTGCTGGAGAAGTTACAGGTGGAATTCATGGCGGTAATAGAGTAGGTGGAAACTCATTATCAGATATATTTACATTTGGTAGAATTGCAGGTAAGAGTGCTGCTAATAATAAGTAATATGAAATAGTAATATATTATATTGAAAGTCCAGTAGATTTTCAGGTGGAAAGGGGCTGTCTCTGAAATGATTTTTAAAATCATTTCAGTAGACGGTCTTTTTATTTTTTATTCATATATTTATATGAAATTATTTCTAAATGAACAAGTTTTTTGACACGACAAATAGGAGGT